>CALZAP010000123.1 GCA_945614335.1 uncultured Prevotella sp. | reverse complement strand
GCCCCGTCAGAGCCAAAGGCGAAGGCTATGAAACGACTCGAAGCCATACTCTACACGCTAAGGGCCGACTGACTTACAACAGAAACAATGATCATAACAAACGACATATAGAATGGAAGATAAACTGATTCGCGTTGCAATAACGCACGGAGATACCAACGGCATCGGATACGAGATAATTCTCAAGACCTTTGCCGACCCTGAGATGTTTGAACTGTGCATCCCCATTGTTTACGGTTCACCAAAGGCAGCTGCCTACCACAAGAAACTTCTCGGACTGCCCACCAACTTCAGCATCATCGACAAGGCTGAAGAGGCCAAGCCCGGACGCCTGAACCTTCTCGCCACCTTCGACGACGAGGTGAAGATAGAAATGGGAACATCGTCGAAAGAAGCCGGCGAGGCCGCACTAAAGGCTCTCGACAAGGCCATGACCGACTACAGGTCTGAACTCTACGACGTGCTCGTGACAGCGCCCATCAACAAAAACAATATCCAAAGCGACCTCTTCCACTTCCCCGGACACACAGAATATATCGAACACTGCCTGGGCGAAGGAAAGGAAGCGCTGATGATACTTATGAACGGACCGCTGCGCGTGGCTCTTGTCACCACACACCTGCCCATAAAGGATGTGGCACAGGCCATCACCAAGGAAGCCATCGTCAACAAGGCCACCATACTGCACGAAAGCCTCCGCCGCGATTTCCGCGTCTCATGCCCGCGCATTGCCGTACTGGCACTCAACCCGCACGCCGGCGACAATGGTGTAATCGGAACAGAAGAAAACGAAATCATCATTCCTGCCATAGAGGAACTTGAAGAAAAAGGCATTCAGGCTTTCGGACCATATCCCGCCGACGGATTCTTCGGCAGCGGAGCATATTCTGACTTCGACGCGGTGCTCGCCATGTACCACGACCAGGGTCTCGCCCCGTTCAAGGCTCTCGCGGTGGAAGAAGGAGTAAACTATACAGCCGGACTGCCCATCGTCCGCACATCGCCCGACCACGGCACTGCATACGACATTGCAGGAAATGGCATCGCCGACCCTATGTCGTTCCGCCATGCCATCTTCACCGCCATCGACATCTACCGCAACAGGGAGAACTACGACGAGCCATTCGAAAACCCTCTGCCCAAGCTCTTCCACGAAAAGCGTGACGAAGGCGAAAAGGCCCGCTTTGCACAGCCTCGCATGAAACTGGCACAAAAGGCTCCCGCACAGGCAAAAGCTCCACAAGAAGAGGCATAAGCCATGAAGAAGAAATATCAGAACGCCTTCTTCATCTTCGGCATCGCCCTGCTCATGCTGATGGCCACACAACTTGACTTCAGGCAGGTGGCCGAAGGACTGCAAAGGGCAGGATACTGGTTCGTGGCTGTCATCGTACTGTGGTTCTTCCTGTACATCTTCAACACTGCGGCCTGGTATGTCATCATACACAACAATGGCGTCAACCGGGGGAAAGTAGGGTTCTGGTGGCTTTACAAAATCACAGTCAGCGGCTTCGCGCTCAACTATGCCACACCGGGAGGCCTGATGGGTGGAGAGCCTTACCGCATCATGTCGCTCGCGCCACGCATAGGCACCGAGAAGGCATCGTCGTCGGTCATACTCTACGCCATGACCCATATCTTCTCCCACTTCTGGTTCTGGCTCTTTTCCGTGGTGCTCTACATTGCCACCCAACACGTCAGCGCAGCCATGGCAGTAATGCTCACGGCCGTCACCGCCTTCTGCTCTTTGGCAATATGGTTTTTTCTTAAAGGCTACAAGAAGGGCATTGCCACACGGTGCATGAGCCTGCTGAGCCACTTCCCGATGGTAAAACGCTGGGCACAGGGCTTCTTCGAGACCCACAAGGAGCAGTTGGCCACCATCGACAGCCAGATAGCCGCACTCCACCGCCAGAACCCCAAGGCGTTTTTCGGTGCTGTTGCGCTTGAGCTTGCCTGCCGCATAGTGTCGGCCATGGAGATATGGTTCATCCTGCTGGTCATCATGCCCGACGCCAGCTACATCGACTCGATACTCATCCTTGCCTTCACCTCGCTCTTCGCCAATATGCTGTTCTTCATGCCACTGCAGCTCGGCGGACGGGAAGGCGGATTCCTCATGTCGGCAAAGGGGCTGACCATGACTGTCAGCTCAGGCATCTTCGTCGCGCTGCTCGTACGCTTACGCGAACTGATATGGACCGCCATCGGGCTACTACTCATCAAAATTGGAAAGAAATAAGGCTCTATAGAATAAAAAAACAGCCTCTCAACGACTTTTCCCAACAAAAAAGCATGATAATTCAAAAAATTTGTGTAATTTTGTGCGCTTATGAAGGATTCGGAACTGCAAGCCATAAAAAAGCGATATAACATCGTAGGCAACTGCGATGCTTTAAATCATGCTCTCGACGTTGCACTGCAAGTGGCGCCGACAGACCTCAGCGTGCTCATTGTAGGAGAGAGTGGCGTGGGAAAAGAAATCATACCGAGACTCATACACGACCAGTCACCACGCAAGCGTGAAAAGTATTTCGCCATCAACTGCGGCTCCATTCCTGAAGGCACCATCGACAGCGAACTCTTCGGACATGTCAAAGGATCGTTCACTGGAGCAATCAACGACAGCCCGGGATATTTCGGCACCGCAAACAAAGGCACCCTATTCCTCGACGAGGTGGGAGAACTGCCATTGTCAACACAGGCTCGACTGCTACGAGTGCTCGAAACCGGCGAATACATTTCTGTGGGAGCCACTGAGGTGAAAAAGACAGACGTACGCATCGTGGCTGCCACCAACGTAAACATGGCAAGGGCCATAAGCGAAGGACGCTTCCGCGAAGACCTCTACTACCGTCTCAACTCCATACCCATACACGTGCCGCCACTGCGCGAACGGGGCAACGACATCGTGCTGCTCTTCAGACTCTTCGCCATGCAGATGGCAGAGAAATATAAAATGGACAGGGTGGTGCTCGACGACGAGGCCAAGCTCGTGCTCATGAGATACAAATGGCCCGGCAACGTGCGACAGCTGAAAAACATTACCGAGCAAATCTCTATACTCAGCCCTAAAAGGGATATCACTGCCGACATAATGCGACAGTTCATACCTGAGGACATCGAGAGCACCCAGCTCACAACCATAGGTTCACAAAAGGAAAGCGAACACAGCTTCGAAAGCGAAAGGGAGATACTCTACAAGATTCTCTTCGACCTCAGAAACAATGTCAAGGAACTAAGACAGGAACTCGACATTATGAAGAAAAAGCTGAATATGCAAACCGACATGCCGGCTACCATAAACAAAGAGCTGCCGGCATTGCCTGCGGAAGACGCTGAAGCTGAGGAATACTTCGAACCACAATATGTCACCACAAAGGCTGACAACAATCCAAAACAAAGTCTCAACATCGAAAAAATGAGCAAGGAATATCTGGAACGCGCACTGGAACGCAACAACGGAAACAGGAAAAAAGCTGCCGACGAACTCGGCATCTCCGACCGTACACTATACCGATGGCTAAGGCAATTCGGCATAGCCGTCATAGCCATGCTCGTCATGATCACTTCGTTCTCCGCATGCCAGGTGTCCTACAAGTTCAACGGGGCAAGCATCGACTACACAAAGACAAAGACAATACAGATAGCCGACTTCCCCATACGCGCAAGCTATGTCTGGGGACCTATGGCAAGCATCTTCAACAACCAGTTGAAAGACCAGTTTGCCAACCATACAAAACTGATACAGGTGAAACGTAACGGCGACCTGAAAATCGAAGGAGAGATAATACGATACGACCAAAGAAACAAGTCGGTGTCGAGCGAGGGATACTCTTCCCAAACAGAACTCTCCATGACAGTAAACGTCAGGTTCACCAACAACACCAACCATACCGAAGACTTCGAGCAGCAGTTCACAGCCACCTCTACATACGAGAACACCCAGACACTCAACTCCGTACAGGAAGAACTCGTGACACAGATGGTGAAGGAGATAACAGACCAGATATTCAACGCCACCGTCGCAAACTGGTAAACAACCATATTAATATATATAGTCCAACCATACGACACAATGAACATTACAGAGCTGATAAACCATCCCGAAATGATGGACCGCGACACTCTCTACGAGTTGCGGTCGACATTGGCTTTGTATCCATACTTCCAGACCGCACGCCTGCTGATGCTGCAAAACCTCTTCATACTCCACGACCCCTCGTTCGACGAGGAGCTGAGAAAGGCATCCATATACATAGCCGACAGAAAAGTGCTGTTCAAACTCGTGGAGGCTGCTCATTATTCTATTAAGAGAGGAGTGAGGAGTGAGGAGAGAGGAGAGAGGAGTGATATAAGGGGAGTGAGGAGTGAGGAGAGAGGAGAGAGGAGAGAGGAGAGCCGTACGGTTACGCTCATTGACAACTTCCTCGACACCATCCCCGTCGAACCCACACCAAAGGAAAAACGTCGTCGTCAACCCACGCCAGCCGACGCCACCGTGGACTACGTGGCATACCTTATGGAAGTGGACGAAAGCGACGAAAGCATGACCGAAGAAGAAGAAAAACCCCTCATGAAAGGTCAAAATTTGATAGATAATTTCATAGAGAACGACCGGGGCAAGATAGTGCTCAGCGACACTGTGGAGTTTACACCACAATTAGACAACAACGAGGGCGAAAACAGCGGAAAACAGGGCGAAGAAGGCTTCTTTACCGAAACTTTGGCCCGAATTTACATAAAACAAGGCAGATATTCGAAAGCATTGGAAATAATTCAGCGATTAAGTTTGATTTATCCAAAAAAAAATGCTTACTTTGCAGATCAAATACGTTTCTTACAGAAATTAATATTAAACAACAATAAAAAATAATATAAAAATGTACACATTATTTGTAATTCTCATTCTAATTGCAGCACTGCTCATGATTGGCATCGTGCTCATCCAGGAATCAAAGGGAGGCGGACTCTCTTCCAGCTTCGCATCCTACAACCAGATCGGTGGTGTAAGAAAGACTACCGACTTCATTGAGAAGGCTACTTGGGGACTCGCCATTGCTATGGTGGTTTTCAGCGTGGCATGTGCCTACGTGGCTCCACAGGCTGCCGGCGACAACTCTGTAATGGAAAACGTGGAAAACCCAACCACCAATCCTAACAACCTCCCAGGCTTCGGCGCAAGTCAGACTAAAGACGCCGCCGCTCCTGCTAAGGAACAGGCAGCTCCTGCTAAAGAACAGGCTCCTGCTGCTCCTGCTAAGCCAGCAGAACAGCCTAAAAACTAAAAAAATGTGAAAAGTACGCGATTTATTTGGTCAGTTCAAATAAATTGCGTACCTTTGCACCCGCTAAAGAAAACATAGCAAGAACACGGTGCCCGTAGTTCAGTTGGTTAGAGCGTCAGATTGTGGTTCTGAATGTCGTGGG
>CALZAP010000122.1 GCA_945614335.1 uncultured Prevotella sp. | reverse complement strand
GTATAATCTTTACGGTTCTTCTTAAGATGTTCCGTCAAGTGGGAAATACGGTATGAGAACAATGCTATCTGGCTCTCAGCAGAACCAGTATCAGTGTTAGACTTTCCGTACTGTCCAAAGATCTCTTGTTTTTTTGCCTGATCTAAATACATAGATTTTAATTAATTAAATGATTATGATATATACTTTTTGCAAATGCGGGTGCAAAGGTACGAAGAAAAATGTAGAATGAAGAATGTTGAGCGAATATTTTGACGTATCGCCTGACATTTTAACATTATTTATCGATTATCTCCTTCAATGGCTTCATTACGAAGTCGCGTTGGTGCATGAGCGGATGGGGAATGACCAGGTCGGGCTCGTTGATGTGTATGTCGTCGTAGATAAGTATATCTATGTCGATAACGCGGTCGTGATAAGCGCCGTCGACAGACTTTGTGGTGCGTCCCATCTGTTGTTCTATTGCCTTGGTATTATTCAGTACTTCCCGAGGCGACAATGTGGTGACGCATTTCACGGCAGCATTCACAAACATGTTGTCTGACTCAAACCCCCACGGGGCAGTGATGTGAAGAGCTGACTGGCTTTCCACATGTCCAATCAGCTCTCCTATTTTTTCCACGGCCACACGGATGTTGCGTTGTTTGTCACCGAGGTTTGACCCAAGGCCGAGATATACCGTGTGTTGCATCAGTCGTCGAGAATAAGCATTGCGTCTCCGTAGCAACCGAACTTGAAGCCATGCTTCAAGGCTGTGTGATAAGCTTCCATCACCAGGTCGTAGCCTCCGAAGGCTGCTGTTGCCATGAGCATGGTTGACTCCGGATGATAGAAGTTCACGATCATGCTGTTTGCCAGACCATATTCGTATGGCGGGAAGATGAACTTGTTGGTCCATCCTTCATATTCCTTCAGCTGTCCGTCTGTGCTCACAGCGGTCTCTGTTGCCCTTGCGGTTGTTATTCCCACTACACACACCCTGTGTTCAGTAGCCTTTGCATTGTTTACAATGTCGCAAGCCTCGCGTCCGATGATAATCTGCTCCGAATTCATCTTGTGCTTTGTAAGGTCCTCAACCTCTATCGGCTCAAAACTTCCAAGGCCGCAATGTGCCGTGACGAAAGCCTTTTGGATGCCTCGTATTTCCATGATTTTCATCACCTCACGGCTGAAATGCAGTCCGGAAGTCGGGGCGGTCACGGCACCTTCGTTTTTGGCATATATAGTCTGGAAGTTTTCCATGTCGTCGGCTGTAGCCTCACGGCGGTCGATGATGTATCGTGGCAATGGTGCCTCGCCGAGTCCGAACAGCTCTGCCTTGAACTCGTCATGAGGGCAGTCGTAGAGGAAACGCAGTGTTCGTCCACGGCTTGTGGTGTTGTCTATTACTTCAGCCACCATAGGCCCGTCGTCCTCGAAAAATAGCTTGTTGCCTATTCTTATCTTTCTTGCGGGTTCAACAAGCACGTCCCAGAGGCGCTGTTCCTTGTTAAGTTCACGAAGCAGGAACACCTCAATCTTTGCGTCCGTCTTTTCCTTTGTGCCGTAAAGACGTGCCGGGAACACCTTTGTGTCGTTAAACACGAAGACGTCGCCCTCGTCGAAATAGTTTACGACATCACGGAAAGTCATATACACCGGATGCTCGTCAATAACCTTTCCACGCTCGTCCCTTACCTTTTCAATGATTTCATCTCCATCACTGTCCACCTTGTACAAGTCGATTTTCTGACTTTTGCGATGCAGCACCATCAATCGACATTCGTCGCGATGGTATATTTTTTCCACTACATTGTCGTCGTCGTCCTTAAACTCAATGCAAGGAGGTTCGAGAGCTACTTGGCTTTCAGGCAACCTGAATTTGAATTGTGACAGTTTCATATAGTTCTGTTATTTATTTATTCATGTTTAAACGGCTGTTTCAACATCTTGTTGTTCAAGCCATTGGGGGAAGTCGTCGAGAGTTATGCAGTCTTCTATTCTCACATCTCCCAGACGCGTGCGACACAAAGCCGTAAGATATGCGCCACTACCGAGTGCCTCTCCGATGTCTCGTGCCAAAGCCCTGATGTATGTGCCCTTTCCGCACACCACCCTAATGCTCATCTGCATTGTTTCGGGGTCAAACGAAGTCATTTCCAGCTCGTCTATCTGCAGTGTCTTCGGCTTTAGCTCCACCTCAGCCCCTTTTCTCATCAGCTTGTAGGCTCTGTGTCCGTCAACCTTACATGCCGAGTAAGCTGGCGGCACTTGCTGTATCTCTCCGATGAAACGGGGAAGTGTCTGTTCTATCAGTTCACGTGTGATATGTTCCGTGGGGAATGTCGCGTTCACCTCATGCTCCATGTCGTAGCTTGCCGTAGTGGCGCCTAACTGCAGTGTGGCGGTATATTCCTTTGAGTGATATTGCAGCCGCTCTATCTCCTTTGTCTTTCGGCCCGTACAGAGAATAAGCACTCCTGTGGCCAACGGGTCGAGAGTTCCGGCATGTCCTGTCTTCACCCTTTTCACCCCCACTTTTTGTGATATGAGGTAACGTACGCGTGCCAAAGCCCCGAAGCTCGACATGCGATACGGTTTATTAAGATAAATAATTTCTCCTTCTACGAAGTTCATCTATTATAATAATGTACTGTTGATTAACTGAATATCAAGGTCACCACACCTGCTATGGCGCAATAGATACCGAAATAGATGAGCTTGCCTTTCTTCACGATATTAATCATCCATTTACAAGCCAGGCAGCCCGAGACGAATGCGGCAACGAATCCCACTATAAGCGGCAAGGCGTCGATGCCTCCAAAGGCTTCCTCGCCCTTCAGTCCCTTCACTACGTCGAGCAGCGCTTCACCCAATATTGGCGGTATTACCATGAGGAACGAGAACTGTGCCAACGACTCCTTTTTGTTGCCTAACAACAGTCCGGTGGCAATCGTACTGCCCGAGCGCGACAGTCCCGGCATCACGGCACAGGCTTGGGCCAGTCCGATGATGAATGCGTCGCGAAGGCCGATATGCTCCTTCTGGCGGGGCTTTGCGAAATACGAGAAGGTGAGGAGGGCTGCCGTGACAAGCAACATACATCCCACAATCATAAGTCCCGACCCGAATATCTCTTCCACATAATCTTTAAAGAACACTCCTACGATGCCCACCGGTATCATCGAGACAACGATGTTAAGCACATACTTTGTCTCGGCATTCAGTTCACACTTGAAGAGTCCTCTGAAAATCCAGTCGATTTCCTTCCACAGAATTACCAATGTGCTCAATACCGTAGCCACATGCACAGCCACCGTAAAGGCGAGGTTTTCTTCTCCTTCAACGCCAAAGATGTATGAACCAATGGCGAGGTGTCCGCTGCTGCTTACAGGCAGATACTCTGTAAGTCCCTGGACCAGTCCCAATATTAATGCTTCTATCCAATCCATATCATTTCGGCTTTCTTATTACCGCATAAATCATCGACACAAATCCCACGAGGCATACAGCCGGCGCGAGCTTTATTCTTCTTGCACTGAAGATGTCCGGGTCGTAGTTAGACTCTGTTGAACCGGAACCGCTCATCAGTATAAATCCCAAAATCACTATTGCCATGCCAATGGCAAGCAATATGTAGTTTGTACGGTCAAAAGCAAAATTTTTCTTATCCATTATTATTCTATTTAAGTTTCGCATGTGCTCAACTTACGGAGTTAGAAGGAGTTAAGAGAAGTTATCGCTCCCAGTGGTCGCTCAGGAAGATAAAGGACAACAGCAAAAGCCTGGCTTAAACATACGTCACTTTTCTCCTTTTTATCTTCATTTATCTACCTTTTACTACTTGCGAAAGTTGAATTATTCTATTGAGTTTTATATCTTATAAAGCTCCCCTGCTGTCATCTTCAGATAACGGTTCACGGAGAAATAGGAGCACAAGAGAGTGATTATCAATCCGAAGAAAACCACCGATGCGGCCACCACAGCAAGGTCAATCCATGTTATCACGTTCAGCACTCCCGGCTCATATTCGGCAAGCCAGTACATGCCACAGCCCAAAGCGCCACACGCCAATACAGCGGCTATCAGTCCAACCACCATCATGTTTTGGACAAACGGCCTTCGTATGAATCCCCACGAAGCTCCCACGAGTTTCATAGTGTGGATGCTGAAACGCCTTGAGTATATGCTCAGCCTTACAGTATTGTTAATTAGCGAGAACGACACGCACGAGAGCAATACTGCAAGTACGAGGAGTATGATATTTATTTTCTGGATATTCCCGTTCACCTTGTTCATCAGGTCTTCCTGATACGCCACATCGCTCACCATCGGGTTCTTCTTCAGTTCCTTTCCTATCCTGCCAAGCGAGTCGCGGTTCACATAGTCGGCCTTCAAGCGCACTTCAAGAGTGGCGGTGAAGGGATTGAAGCCAAGAAACTCCGAGGGGTCGGAACCCATGGCCTCCGTTTGCTCCTTCTGTGCCTGTTACTTGCTGATATAGTCGATATTAAGAGAATAAGGACGCTTGCGCAGGGTGGTGCATAGTTTACGTACATCCTTGTCGGAAACGTTGTCACGTAACATCACGGTGACAGTAAGGTTTTCTTTCACGTATTCAGAAAGATTACGTGCGAGAAGCACAGAGAATACCACCAAGCCTAAAAGTACGAGTACCATAGTGGTACTGATGCAGAGTGTCAACACCTGCATACCATGTCGCCTGTGGGCTTTTTTACGTCTTTTTGCCATTCGTTTAATGATGTAATACACCTAAGTTATTAAAAATCTGTGCAAAGTTAATGGAAAAAAAAGATATTGCAAAACAATTTATGTTTTTTTTGTTACCTTTGCAAAAAAATTAGAGGCTACATCAAGAATGTGGCTCGTTTTTGTATATTAAACAATAACAAAATTGAATTTTATCATGAGTACAGTTATTTATCCTTCACCAATATTCGGTCCGATACACAGCAGGCGCCTTGGCATTTCTTTAGGCATAAACCTTCTGCCGGCCGACGGAAAAATGTGTTCGTTCGACTGCATTTATTGCGAATGCGGATTCAATGCCGACCACAGGCCAAAACAAAAAATGCCTACACAGGAGGAAGTGGCAACTGCATTGGAGAGACAACTCGTGGAAATGCACAACGACAACATTCATCCCGACGTGCTCACGTTTGCAGGAAACGGCGAACCTACCTCCCACCCTCACTTCGCTGAAATCATCGACGACACCATCAGACTCAGAAACAAATACTGTCCTGAGGCAAAGGTATCAGTGCTCAGCAACTCCACCTTCTGCGGAAGGAAAAGCGTACACGACGCCCTTATGAGAGTGGACAACAACATTCTCAAGCTCGACACCATCGACCCTATATATATAAATAAGGTGGACAGGCCTACCGGAAACTACGACGTGAAAGAGGTGATAGAACACTTGAAAGCCTTCAACGGCCATGTCATCATTCAGACTATG
>CALZAP010000121.1 GCA_945614335.1 uncultured Prevotella sp. | reverse complement strand
AAAGGTGCGCTAAGCTCCACGTATGAAGAGTAGGCTCGGTCGCCGTCGCCTTTATAGTCAGAACCGGCGAAATTGGTGAACCACTGTATGGCGAGAGGACCGAAGTCGTAGCCGATGTTAGCCTCGAAGATGTGTGCGGTGGTGTGTGCGTCATACTTGAAGTATTTAGTGTCGCCACCGTCAAACCAGTAGTCTGTCACTCCGATATTGAAACCGCCTGTGGAATAGGCGAGTGTGAGGTCAAACTCTTTTGAGCCTCCGAAGTTAGATATTTCAGTACTTCCCCACGCTGTGAGAGAGAGTCCTTTGTAACCAACACCCAATGTAGGCTGGAAGCTGGCCTCGCCACATTTCGTACCACGCCAGATATACTGGTTTACCACGTCTGCGCAGATAGTAGTCTCTACTTCATCCTGTGCTGTCATCACTGTCGCTCCTGCCATCATCAAGAAGGCAACGAAGCCCAATCTTTTCAAGTTCTTCATAAATATTCCTTTCTTTATTATGTGTTGTATTGTATTCTCACTCCTCATTTCAACCACTTCTTAAGCCTTTCCATCGCCTCCAGGCAGTCTTCGCGTTCTCCAAAAGCAGTAAGCCTGATGTAGCCTTCTCCTGCAGGTCCGAATCCTACACCTGGTGTACATACCACATGAGCTTCATAAAGCATTTGCTCGAAGAACTTCCAACTTCCCATTCCGTCTGGAGTCTTTACCCAAAGGTAAGGAGCGTTCTTTCCTCCGTATACCTCGAGTCCCAGTTCGGTAAGTGTGCGGTACATGATTTTTGCGTTGGTCATGTAGTAGTCGATGGTAGCCTTTACCTGAGCCTTTCCTTCCGGAGTGTATATGGCCTCGGCAGCCCTTTGGCTAATATAGCTTGTGCCATTGAACTTGGTGCACTGTCGGCGGTTCCAGAGGTGGTTGAGCTCTATTCGCTCACCATTGAGAGTGGCAGCTGTAAGCTCTTTAGGCACAACGGTGTATCCGCATCTTATTCCAGTGAATCCCGCTGTCTTCGAATAGCTGTGGAATTCCACCGCCACCTTTCTTGCTCCCTTTATCTCATATATTGAGTGTGGGATGTCCGGGTCTTGAATGTATGCCTCATAGGCAGCATCATAGAAGATGAGCGTGTCGTTCTTTATAGCATAGTTCACCCACTTGCGTAACTCTTCTTTTGTGATCACTGTACCCGTAGGGTTGTTAGGGTAACAGAGGTATATGATGTCAACGCGCTTGTCTGGCAACTGAGGCGTGAAATTATTTTCCGCCGAGCATGGCATATATACTACGTTGCTCCACTTGCCGTCTTCCACCACTCCTGCTCGTCCTATCATCACGTTAGAGTCGATGTATACAGGATATATAGGGTCTGTGACTCCGATGCTGTTGTCCCATCTCACGAGCTCCTGTATGTTACCTGTGTCGCTCTTGGCTCCGTCATTGATGAATATCTCGTTAGGGTCGAGATGAATGCCGCGAGGCAGGAAATCGTTTTTCACTATCGCCTCCCTGAGGAAAGCGTAGCCTTGTTCCGGACCATAACCGCGAAAAGTGTCTTTGCTTGCCATTTCGTCCACGGCTTTGTGCATCGCCTCTATTACCGCGGGGCAGAGAGGCTGTGTCACGTCGCCTATGCCAAGGCTGATAACGTTTGCCTTGGGGTGTGACACCTTGAAGGCATTCACTTTTTTTGCAATGTCAGCGAACAAGTAGTTGTTCGGCAGTTTAAGGAAATGTTCGTTTACTAGTGCCATAATATTTTGAATTTCTTTTTTATATTGATTGTTGAAGTTTTGCCTTGATTATTATTCCGGAAGTGCCACTTCGCCCTCAAAGGCGAATGCGGCGGGACCGCTAAGGTATACGTGGTTGTCGGCTTCGTCCCATTTTATGTGGAGTGTGCCTCCGTCCATTACGATGTCGCTTGTTCTTGTCGCCCTGCCGGTGATGGCGGCTGCCACAGCTGTAGCGCAGGCTCCTGTACCACAAGCCATTGTTATTCCGCTCCCTCGTTCCCATACTCTTGTTCGTATCTTACCGTTGTCGAGCACCTGTGCAAATTCTATGTTGCAACGCTCGGGAAACAGTGAGTCGAATTCCAGGGCTTTTCCGTATCGTGCCACATCGATGTCGTCCACGTTATCGACGAAAATGACGAAATGCGGATTTCCCATCGACACGAATGTGCCGCGGAATTCCCGGTCGATCACGTCCACCAGCCCGTCTTTCATCGATCCGTCCTCGCTTGCCATCTGCTTTTTGTCGTTCAATACAGGTTCGAGCATGTCAACAGTTACGCTCTTCACCTTTTCTCCTTTGTTGTCGAGTGTAAGCTTGAGGATTTTTATGCCGGAGAGCGTGAGGAGCCTTATCTCCGTCTTGTCTGTAATACCTTTCTCAAAAAGATATTTGCCTATGCAACGTGAAGCATTGCCACACATCATGGCTTCTGACCCGTCGGCGTTGAATATCCTCATCGAAAAGTCGGCCTCTGGCATTTTTGCCTTGTCAATCAACACCAAACCGTCACTGCCAATGCCTGTATGCGGGGCACTCCATGCAATGGATGCCTTCGTTGGGTCAGGTATATTATATAATAATGTATTAACATATATATAATCATTACCGGCACCGTGCATCTTGGTGAACTTTATGTTTGTTGTCATATTGATATCTATTTTATTGTTTTGTTATACTTTTGTTCTAATTCCGCTGCAAAGTTACAACAAAATGTAATATCATACAAGTGTTTTTGGGGCAATTTATCCAAGAATTATCAGTGAAATATCAATTTGTAATCAAATCGCATATTTATCCTTTCAAATTATAAGCAACGAGTTGTTTGAATTACTAAAACGCTAAGAAAAGAATAAAATGAATATCGTTTTGTAGGAAAATACTTGTGTATACTGACAAAATGTAGTAATTTTGCACCCGAAAGATAACAAAATGTCATTATTTAAATTAAAAAGGAGAGATAACATGAAAAAGATTGAAGCTATCATCCGTAAGACGAAATTCGAGGATGTAAAGGAAGCATTGCTTGCCGCCGACATCGAGTGGTTCTCTTATTATGATGTAAGAGGTGAGGGCAAGATGCGACAGGCCAGGATTTACCGTGGCGTAATGTACGACACGAGTTGTATTGAGAGAGTATTGATTAATGTAGTGGTACGTGACAAGAATGTGGAGAAGACGCTGTCTGCCATACAGCAGGCTGCACGGACTGGCGAAGTGGGCGACGGAAGAATATTCGTCATACCTATTGAGGATGCCATTCGCATCAGAACAGCCGAAAGAGGCGATATCGCTCTTTACAATGCTGAGCAGGAAAAATAAGGGAGAAAAAAGATATTGCCTGCACGCGTCTCGATAATTATATTGACCAACACATTATTTATATATATACACAACACAGACACACAACACTCGTAAGTTAGGCGTTGTGCAAGGCAAGAGGGATAATTACAACACATATAAACACATAAAAGGAAACAATTATGACGAACATATTTTTAGCAACAGACC
Source organism: uncultured Prevotella sp. (assembly GCA_945614335.1). Classification (GTDB taxonomy): domain Bacteria; phylum Bacteroidota; class Bacteroidia; order Bacteroidales; family Bacteroidaceae; genus Prevotella. The sequence continues at coordinate 1,942 of CALZAP010000121.1, read as the reverse complement.
CTGTGGCAGATTTGTCACTTTCTGTAGATACCGTATGGATGCTGCTTGCAGCAATGCTGGTATTCTTCATGCAGCCAGGCTTTGCACTTTGTGAGGCTGGTTTTACCCGTAGCAAGAACACGGCGAACATCCTGTTCAAGAACTTCGTTGACTTCTGCTTCGGTTCCATACTGTTCTGGCTCATTGGTTTCGGATTTATGTTCGGAAGCAATGGTGAGGGCTTTATCGGTATGCCCCATTTCGGCGACATCTCGTTTTATGAGAGCAATCTGCCGGTAGAGGGATTCCTGATTTTCCAGACAGTGTTCTGTGCAACGGCTGCCACCATCGTGTCGGGTGCCATGGCTGAGCGCACCAAGTTCTCGATGTATTGCATCTATTCAGTGTTCATCTCATTGCTGATATATCCTATCTCCGGTCATTGGACATGGGGTGGCGGATGGCTGATGAATGGCGACGAAACCTCGTTTATGATGACCACCTTTGGCGCCACATTCCATGACTTTGCCGGTTCGGCCATCGTTCACTCTGTTGGTGGTGTGTTGGCTCTCGTGGGTGCCATAGCTCTTGGTCCACGTGTTGGCAAGTATGGCAAGGATGGTAAGAGCCGTGCCATTCCCGGTCACAACCTCATGGCAGCCGCACTCGGTGTGTTCATACTCTGGTTCGGATGGTTCGGTTTCAACCCCGGTTCTCAGCTTGCCGCTTCAGGTGAGGTTAACCGTATTGCCATCTCACACGTGTTCCTTACAACAAACCTTGCCGCTGCTGCCGGTGGTATCGGTACGATGTTCACATCTTGGATCAAGTATGGAAAGCCTTCGTTCTCGCTCACCCTCAACGGTGTACTTGCCGGATTGGTAGCCATCACAGCCGGTTGCGACCTCGTCAGTCCTCTCGGCGCAAGCATCATCGGTCTTGTCGCTGGTATCGTATTGGTATTCTCTATCGAGTTCATCGATACCAAACTGCATATTGACGACCCTGTCGGCGCAAGCTCTGTACATGGTGTCTGTGGTATCTTAGGTACATTGATGACTGGTCTATTCGCCCTCGACGGAGGTGCTCTCTATGGTGGCGGATGGGGCTTTTTCGGAGCGCAGTGTCTTGGTGTTCTCGCCATCGACGCCTGGGCTGCCGTAGCCGGTGTGATACTGTTCTTCGGAATCAAGAAGATTGCAGGTCTGAGAGTAGACAAGAGAATTGAGGAAGAAGGTCTCGACATCTATGAGCATGGAGAGAGCTGCTTTAACTAGTTATGATGGGAAGTTATAATGGGGAGTTATAATGGGAAGTTATAATGAGAAGTTATGATGAGAAGTTATAAGAAGCCAAATGTTTATGCGCTTAAAGTATTGGCCCTTCATAACTCCCCTTCATAACTCCCCCAATTAACTCCCCTTCATAACTCCCCCAATTAACTCCCCAAACTCAAAGCAAACATCAAACAAAAAAAAGAATAACAACTATGTGTGGAATTGTAGCAATTTTCAACATCCAGGAGCAAACTCCTGAACTGAGACAGAAGGCATTACGTATGAGTCAGAAAATCCGTCACCGCGGACCAGACTGGAGCGGCATATACGATGGCGGTTCGGCTATTCTCTGCCACGAACGTCTCTCAATTGTCGATCCTGAATCAGGCAAGCAGCCACTGTTCAGCCCCGACATGAAACAGATATTGGCTGTGAATGGTGAGATATATAACCATCAGGACATCCGCCGGCAGTATGCCGACAAGTACCAGTTCCAGACTGGCTCCGACTGTGAGGTTATACTCGCCCTGTACCGTGAAAAAGGTATAGACTTTTTGGAAGACTTAAGCGGTATCTTCGCCTTTGCGCTCTATGATGCTGAGAAAGATGAGTTTCTTATTGCGCGCGACCCGATAGGCGTCATACCACTATATATAGGATACGACAACGACGGCAAGGTCTATGTC
>CALZAP010000120.1 GCA_945614335.1 uncultured Prevotella sp. | reverse complement strand
AATTGTTCAATTTTTCCTTGTGAAAGCTTGGAAATTATCACAGTATCTTAAATAATTCAGAATAATCTATGTCAGACATAATACAACTCCTTCCAGACTCAGTGGCAAACCAGATTGCGGCTGGTGAGGTTATACAACGACCGGCCTCCGTAATAAAAGAACTGGTGGAAAACGCTGTTGACGCCGGTGCTAAAAGTATCGACGTAGTGATTGTCGATGCCGGAAGAACTTCTATACAAGTCATTGACGACGGAAAGGGTATGTCGGAAACCGACGCACGCTTGGCCTTTGAGCGTCATGCCACGTCAAAAATCAACAAGGCTGACGACCTCTTTGCCCTTCACACCATGGGATTCAGGGGTGAGGCACTGGCTTCTATTGCCGCTGTGGCGCAAGTGAAGTTGAAAACACGCCACAAGGACAGTGAAATAGGAAGCGAACTCGAAATATCTGCGTCGAAAGTGGTCAGGCAAGAACCTATATCATGCCCTGTCGGATCAAATTTCATGGTTGAGAACCTGTTCTTCAATGTGCCTGCAAGAAGGAAGTTCCTGAAAACGAACAGTACGGAACTGAACAATATTCTTACTGCATTTGAAAGAATAACACTCGTTTATCCAGAGATAGCATTCTCTCTTCACAGTAATGCGACTGAACTCGTCAATCTTAGGCCTGGCAATCTAAGACAACGTATCGTCGACGTTTTCGGAAAGAAACTCAACCACGACCTGCTGCCGGTGGAAGTAAACACGCAAATGTGTAATATAAGGGGATTTGTGGGCAAACCTGAGTCGGCAAAGAAAAAATGTACACAACAATTCTTCTTTGTCAATGGAAGGTATATGAAACACCCATACTTCCACAAGGCTGTGATGAACGCATTCGAAAGACTCGTACCCGTAGGCATGCAGGTGCCTTATTTCATCTACTTCGATGTCAACCCAGGCGACATCGATGTCAACATTCACCCTACAAAAACGGAGATAAAGTTTGAAAACGAACAGCCTATATGGCAGATCCTCGCTGCTGCCATAAACGATGCCATAGGAAAATTCTGTGAGATTCCATCAATAGACTTTGATACCGAGGGACAACCAGACATGCCTCTCTTCGACCCGTCTCAGGAAATGATCGCTCCACCGCAACCGAAATACAATGCTGACTATAATCCCTTCAGGGCTACAGCGACAGAAAGGCATAACGTTCCTGACAAATGGGAAGACTTGTACCGGAATATCAGTTCTGACTCTCAGACACAGGAAGAACAGGGACTGTTTCCAATGGCCGACGACGACCCCTACTCTGATATAGCTCCAAACGAAAACGAGGAACAGCTTGTGTATGAAAACAACGAGCTCACCGACCGTTCGCCTGCACACTATCAGTACAAGGCCACATACATCATGACGGCCGTAAAGTCGGGCTTGATGATTATTGAGCAGCACAGGGCAGACATGAGAATTAAATATGAACGGTATCTGCAGCAGATGTGTACACAATCTGCACATGTCCAGCAGGTGTTGTTTCCTGAAGTGGTACAGTTTCCGGCTTCATCTGCCGTGATTCTCGACAAAGTGCTTCCGGAACTGGCCAAAATGGGGTTTGAATTGTCTGACCTTGGACAAGGCAGCTACTCCATCAACGGTGTACCCGCAGGCATGGAAGGCATTGACTACAGGACACTATTGGTGAATATGGTGGCAGAGACAGTGGAAAAAGGTGCTCCCTCATTGGAAGCTATCCATAAGTCGCTGGCGCTCACCATGGCACGCGCGGCTGCAATACCTACCGGACAAGTGCTGACGAATGTGGAAATGGAGTCGCTCGTTAACGAACTTTTCGCCTGCTCTAACGTAAACTATACCCCTGACGGCAAAGCCATCCTCTGTATCTTGCCTCAACGTGAAATAGAACAATTAATGGGATAAATAATTATACGAATATGAAAAAGATATTTTCAATCACCTTTGGCCTACTCGTCGCTATAGGCGCAATGGCGCAAGACGATATAGACATATCATCGCTTGAAGATGACGGACAGATGGAAAAGCAGTCCGGTTGGAACACCAATGCTGTAAGGCATAACAACGTCGTTACCAACTCGTTTTTCAGCAACTGGTTTGTGTCTGCCTCTATGGCAGCATCAGCCTTCTATGCCGACGATGAGCCGGAATCTCTTTCAGGAAGCCCATTCAAGGGATTCAGAAACAATCTCGGACTGTCATTAGCCATCGGCAAATGGTTTACACCGGGATTGGGACTGAGAACAAAACTGAATGGCTTCTGGGGAAGGAACGTCATTTCCGACAAGGCTTCCGACAATTCCATAAAATACCTGGCACTGCAGGAACAGGCGTTGTTCAATCTCTGCAATATGCTTTACGGGTATAATCCTTCAAGAAAATACAACTTCATACCATACGTCGGTTTCGGGTTCTCAAGGAATATTAGTTACAATGAAAACTCATTGAGCTATTCCGTTGGCTTGCTCAACAACCTTGCATTATCGCAGAAGCTGTCTCTTCATCTGGATGTCAACTATAGTAGGTCACAGAAAACAGCATCCCGCCTCGTGCCGCTTTCCACACTGAACATGGAAATTGGAATAACATATAATATAGGTGGAGGCAAATGGAAAAAAGCACCTGACGCAGAAGCAATACACGAGATGTACCAAATGGAAATAGAAGCTATCAACGCCCAGCTTGAAGACGAGCGAATGGAGAACGAGAATCTTCGTCAACAGCTCGAATCAAAAGGAGAAAACGAGGATAACTGACCATGTCGGGAATTTTTTTCGCTAATAAAGCAAAAAAGTTCCCGAAAAATTTGGTGGAATGAAAAAAAGTACGTACCTTTGCATCCGCAATCAAGAAAGGGCGCTTAGCTCAGCTGGTTTAGAGCATCTGCCTTACAAGCAGAGGGTCGGGGGTTCGAATCCCTCAGCGCCCACACAAGAAAAAAGGTTTCCCATACGGAAACCTTTTTTTGTTTCCTCTCGATACTCCCCTCGGCTCAAACATTCGTCTTAACTCCTTAACTCCTTAACTCTTTTAACTCCTTTATCTCCCATAAATTTGAATAAAAACAAAAGTTTTTGCGCTTTTATTTTGTATTTCGCCCGATTTACATTATCTTTGCCAACGAAAACTGAAAACATAACTTACAATGGAATTAACAGAACGATTTATCGAATACACAAAATTTGACACCCAGTCTTCAGAAGAAAGTTCTACGGTGCCAAGTACTGAAAAACAATTGGTGTTTGCAGAGTATCTGAAAAAAGAACTTCTGCGAGAGGGATTTGATGACGTTTATCTTGACGAGAAGGGCTATCTTTATGCCACTCTAAAGGCTAATGTCAAAAATCTCAATGCACCTGTAATAGGATTTATCAGCCATTACGACACGTCGCCTGACTGCAGCGGCGCCAACATCAAGGCACGCATTGTGAAAAACTACGACGGCGGTGACATCGTGCTTTCAGAAGGCATAGTTTCTTCACCTAAACGCTTCCCCGAATTGCTCAGTCATGTGGGAGAGGATCTCATCGTGACCGATGGTCACACACTGCTCGGGGCCGACGACAAAGCAGGTATAGCAGAAATAGTACAGGCTATGTGCTACCTCCGCGACCATAAGGAAATACCTCATGGCGACATCCGCATCGCGTTTAACCCTGACGAGGAGATAGGACTTGGAGCACACAACTTCGACGTAGAACGATTCGGTTGCGAATGGGCGTATACCATTGATGGAGGTGACGTGGGAGAACTGGAATACGAAAACTTCAACGCTGCTTCCGCAAAAGTGGAAATAAGAGGCGTAAGCGTACACCCAGGATATGCCAAGGGTAAAATGATCAATGCCAATAAACTCGCAGTGGAGTTCGCGTCCATGTTGCCGGCTGACGAGACGCCTGAGACAACAGAAGGCTACGAGGGATTCTTCCATCTTATTGGCATGCACACCAATACCGAGTCTGCTAACCTCTCTTATATCATACGCGACCACGACAGGCAACGCTTCGAGGCGAGAAAACGGACAATTGCAGAATGTGCGGAAACCATGAACAAGAAATATGGCGACGGCACGGTTAACGCCGAGGTGAAAGACCAATACTATAACATGAAGGAGAAGATAGAACCTCAGATGCACGTTGTGGACATCGTTCTCAGAGCCATGCAGGAATGTGAGGTGAGACCGAAGGTACAGCCTATTCGTGGCGGCACAGACGGGGCGCAGCTAAGTTTCCGCGGATTGCCATGTCCGAACATCTTTGCCGGCGGAGTCAATTTCCATGGACCCTACGAGTTTGTCAGCGTCCAGTCTATGGAAAAGGCAATGAATGTAATCGTAAAGATCTGCCAGATAGCTGCAGAATATAATAGATAGAAAAATTACATAAACTTGAATAATACAAATATGTCAAAACAAAAAAAGTTCATCCTTACAGAGGATCAGATTCCAACACAATGGTACAACATTCAGGCAGACATGCCCAACAAACCTCTGCCTCCACTCAATCCTGCCACCCATCAGCCATTGACCGCTGAAGACCTAAGCCATGTCTTCGCCTCAGAATGTGCGAAACAGGAACTTGACGTTACAAACGCATGGATAGACATTCCAGAGCCAGTACTCGAAAAGTACAAATATTACAGGGCGACACCGCTTGTACGCGCTTATGCCTTGGAGGAAGCTCTCGGCACTCCTGCCCACATATATTTCAAAAACGAGTCTGTAAACCCGCTCGGTAGCCATAAAGTAAACTCTGCCATTCCTCAATGCTACTACTGCAAGCAGGAAGGCACTACCAATGTCACCACAGAGACTGGCGCCGGACAATGGGGCGCTGCCCTCTCGTATGCGGCAAAGGTGTTCGGACTTGACGCTGCCGTATACCAGGTGAAGATTTCCATGGAGCAAAAGCCTTACCGCAGCTCTATCATGCGTACCTTCGGAGCCGCTGTCACCGGTTCGCCTTCCATGTCGACAAGGGCGGGAAAAAACATCCTTACCGTAGACCCTACTCACCCCGGTTCTCTCGGTACTGCCATTTCAGAGGCTGTGGAGTTAGCCACCACCACTCCAAACTGCAAATACACCCTCGGCTCGGTACTTAGCCATGTCACTCTTCACCAGACCATCATCGGTCTTGAGGCTGAGAAACAGATGGCGATGGCAGGCGAATACCCCGACACCATCATAGCTTGCTTCGGTGGCGGTTCTAACTTCGGCGGACTGGCATTCCCGTTCATGCGCCATAACATACTCGACGGCAAGACAACCGAATTCATTGCGGCTGAGCCTGCCTCTTGCCCGAAACTTACAAGAGGCGTGTTCCAGTATGACTTTGGCGACGAGGCTGGCTACACCCCACTTATCCCGATGTTTACCCTTGGACACAAGTTTAAGCCCGCAAACATCCATGCCGGTGGTTTGAGATACCATGGTGCAGGCAGCATCGTCAGCCAGCTT
>CALZAP010000119.1 GCA_945614335.1 uncultured Prevotella sp. | reverse complement strand
ACGACGAGGGCAACGAGCTCCACCTGCCAAAGAGCGAGCAGATTTCACGCGACAACTACAGAAAGGGAGAGACCGTGAAAGCTGTAGTGCTGAGAGTGGACAACGAGAACAACAACCCCAGAATCATACTGAGCCGAACAGCACCGAAATTCCTCGAAAGACTTCTTGAGGCAGAAGTACCTGAGGTGAACGACGGACTCATATCAATACGCGGCGTGGCACGCATGCCTGGAGACAGGGCGAAAGTGGCAGTGGAAAGCTACGACGACCGCATCGACCCGGTAGGAGCCTGCGTGGGTGTGAAGGGAAGCCGCGTGGCTGGCATAGTGAGAGAACTGTGCAACGAGAACATCGACGTGATAAACTATTCAAGCAACATACAGCTCTACATCCAGCGCGCCTTGGCTCCCGCAAACGTGACCAGCATCACCGTTGACCAGGAAAACCGCAAGGCTGAGGTATACCTGCAGCCAGACCAGGTGTCGCTCGCGATCGGACGTGGAGGTATGAACATCAAGCTCGCCAGCATGCTGACGGAATACACTATCGACGTGTTCCGCGTGGTGAGCGAGAACGAGGCCGACGAGGACATCTACCTCGACGAGTTCTCCGACGAAATAGACCAGTGGGTGATCGACGCCATCAAGGCCATCGGGCTCGACACTGCAAAGGCTGTGCTCAACGCACCACGTGACATGCTCATCGAAAAGGCCGACCTCGAGGAAGAGACCGTCGACCAGGTACTGAGCGTGCTCAGGACGGAATTCGAACAGTAAATTCAAGGAGTTAAGGAGTTAAGGAGTTGAGGAGTTAAGGAGTTAAGGAGTTAATGGAGTTCAAGACAAATGTACAAGCCGAGAAAACTCCCGAAAGGAAGCGAAAAGACTATTGTCTTGAACTCCTTTACACTCCTTGAACTCCTTGAACTACATAAAGTTTAACAAAACAAAAACTTGAGTAAATTACATTATTAAAATTTAAATTTATAACATCGTGAGCATCAGATTAAACAAAGTTTTGACAGAATTGAATATAGGACTTCAAACGGCAGTTGATTTCCTGAGAAACAAGAAAAGTCTGGGTGAGATTGCGGAAGACACTAATCTCTCCACAAAGATTTCCGATGAGCAGTATAATGCCCTCGTCAGGCAATTCAAAGGCGACAAGGACATTAAGAATGAGGCTGAGAAGCTCGCTAAGAAAGGCAAGGAAAGAAAAGCCGAGAAAAAACCTTCAAGCACTAAGGCCGACGACCTCGTGACCAAGGTGCAGAAGTTCACACCTCTCGGAAAAATTGACCTTGACAGCATTGGCAAGCCTGCAAAGACCTCATCTGATGCTATTGAGACTAAACCCGCCGCAATGGCTACTGCCGAAAGCCAGCAAAGGGACAATACGACTGTGCGCAAAGATGTGGACACACAAAAGGCGAACGGAACGGACTCTACGGAAAAGGCCGACAACAACGTGAAAAAGGAAAAGGCCAACACCGAAATGACGCAAAACAACACCCAAAGGACATTGCCCGAGAACAACAAAAAGGCAATGGCCGACAACGGAAACGTCAGAAACGAAAAAAAACAACAAAACGGAAAGGAAGCGACACAAAGTGACAGGAGTGCCTCGCAAAACAGTCAAAAAAACATCAAAGTGGACAACAATTCCAAACAGAATCCAAACCAGAACCGTAACAACGGAAAACCATTGGCTTCTAACAACAACAGCCAGGGCAAAAAAGCCCAAGAGGCACGAAACGACAACGACAACGACAACAAGATATTCACACTCAAAAGCGAGAAAAAACTCGCTCCAAAGGTGAACGTCTTGGGAAAAATTGACCTCGACGCTCTCAACCAAAGCACAAGGCCTAAGAAAAAATCGAAGGAGGAGCGCAGAAAGGAAAGAGAGGAAAAGGCCATGCACAATGGCGAAAGAAAAAAGAGAGTGCGCATAAACAATGAGCGTGTGGACATTGAAGCCGCTGCAAACCAACAGGGAGGAAACTCCAACAAGAAGAAGAAGAACAAGGGGGGTAACAACCAGGGTGGAAACAACCAGGGTAATGCCAACAACCAGCAGGGCGGCGGAAAGAACAAAAACAAAGCGAAGAACAGGCCACAGAAGCCCATTGAGGTGAACGAGGAAGACGTTGCACGCCAGGTGAAGGAAACACTTGCACGCCTCACTAACAAGAACCAAAACAAAAAGGGTGCAAAATACAGAAGGGAGAAACGTGAAGCAGTACAGGAAAGACTCAACGAGGAACTGCAGGAGCAGGCAGCAGAGAGCAGAATACTGAAGCTCACGGAATTTGTGACAGTAAGCGAACTCGCCACAATGATGAACGTGCCCGTAAATCAGGTAATCGGTACCTGCATGAGCATTGGCATCATGGTCTCTATCAACCAGAGACTCGACGCCGAAACGATAAACATCGTGGCAGACGAATTCGGATTCAAGACTGAATACGTCAGCGCAGAGGTGAGTGAGGCTGTAAGCGAAGAGGAGGACGACGAGAACGACCTCGTGCCACGCGCTCCTATCGTGACCGTGATGGGACACGTTGACCATGGTAAGACTTCGCTGCTCGACCACATACGCAACTCTAACGTCATCGCCGGTGAGGCTGGTGGTATCACACAGCACATCGGTGCATACAACGTGACACTCGGAGACGGAAGACAGATAACCTTCCTCGACACCCCAGGACACGAGGCATTCACCGCCATGCGTGCACGAGGAGCACAAGTGACCGACATCGCCATCATCATCATTGCCGCCGACGACAGCGTCATGCCTACCACACGTGAGGCCATAGCCCACGCACAGGCAGCAAACGTGCCAATGGTGTTTGCCATCAACAAGATAGACAAGCCAGGAGCCAATCCCGACAAGATACGTGAGGACCTTGCCAACATGAACCTCCTCGTGGAGGAATGGGGCGGTAAGTACCAGTGTCAGGAGATTTCGGCAAAGAAAGGCATCGGAGTGCAGGAACTGCTCGAAAAGGTGCTGCTCGAAGCTGAAATGCTCGACCTGAAGGCCAACCCTAACAGGAAAGCCACGGGTTCGGTGATTGAGTCGTCGCTCGACAAGGGACGTGGATACGTCTCGACAGTGCTCGTGTCTAACGGTACACTGAAAGTGGGCGACATCGTAATTGCCGGCACAAGCCACGGACGCATCAAGGCAATGTTCAACGAGCGAAACCTGCGCATCGAGAAGGCATGTCCTTCAGAGCCGGCAACCATTCTCGGTCTCAACGGAGCGCCACAGGCTGGCGACTCGTTCCATATCATGGACACTGAACAGGAGGCAAAGGAAATTGCCAACAAGCGTACTCAGCTGCAGCGCGAACAGAGTCTGCGCACCACCACCACTCTCTCACTCGAGGAGATTGCACACCGTGTGGCTCTCGGCGAGTTCCACGAACTGAACCTCGTGGTAAAGGCCGACACACAAGGCTCTGTGGAAGCCCTCTCCGACTCTTTCATCAAGATGTCGACAGAGAAGGTACAGGTGAACGTAATACTCAAGGCGGTAGGACAGATATCGGAAAACGACGTGATGCTCGCCTCTACGGCAAAGGGTATGATCGTGGGATTCCAGGTACGTCCGTCGGTAGAAGCTAAGAGACTGGCAGAGCGCGAGGGTGTGGAAATCAACACCTACTCCGTAATCTACGACGCCATCGACGACATTCACTCCGCCATGGAGGGTATGCTTGAGAAAGTCAAGAAGGAGGTGGCTACAGGTCAGGTCGAAGTGCGTGAGGTTTACAAGATCTCCAAGGTCGGCACTGTGGCAGGTGCATTCGTCACGGAAGGAAAGGTACACCGCACCGACAAGGCTCGACTCATACGCGACGGTATCGTTGTTCACACCGGCGACATCAACGCACTGAAGAGATACAAGGACGACGTGAAAGAGGTGGCTGCAAACTTTGAGTGCGGTATCTCCCTCGTCAACTTCAACGACATACAGCAAGGTGACATCATTGAGACCTTCACTGAAATTGAAGTGGAGCAAAAGTTGTGATAATTATTTATGACTGACAAAAACGCATTTGTACGTCAGGTGGCGGAGCAGAAATATGAATACGGCTTCACCACCGACGTACATACTGAAATAATAGAAAAAGGACTGAACGAGGATGTCGTAAGGCTCATCTCACAAAAGAAAGGAGAGCCGGAATGGATGCTCGAGTTCCGTCTGAAAGCATTCCGCCATTGGACAAAAATGGAGGAACCGAAATGGGGACACGTCAATGTGCCCCCTATTGACTATCAGGCCATTTCCTATTATGCCGACCCTCTCGCACAAAAGAAAAAGCAGGAGAATAAGGAAATAGACCCTGAACTGATGAAGACATTCGACAAACTCGGCATTCCACTCGAAGAGCGACTTGCACTTAGCGGAGTGGCTGTGGATGCTATCATGGACTCTGTGTCGGTAAAAACCACATTCAAGGAGAAACTGGCTGAAAAGGGCATCATCTTCTGCTCGATAGGCGATGCCATTAAGGACCATCCAGACCTCGTCAGACAGTATCTCGGAACGGTGGTGCCTTACGGCGACAACTTCTTCGCTGCACTCAACAGTGCGGTGTTCAGCGACGGGTCGTTTGTTTATATACCAAAAGGTGTGCACTGTCCGATGGAGCTGAGCAGCTATTTCCGCATCAATGCACGTAACACAGGACAGTTTGAACGCACACTTATCATTGCCGACGACGACGCCTACGTGTCGTATCTCGAAGGCTGTACAGCTCCTATGCGCGACGAAAACCAGTTGCACGCTGCCATAGTCGAGATTGTGGTGATGAACAATGCGGAGGTAAAATACTCTACGGTACAGAACTGGTATCCTGGCGACGAACATGGAAACGGAGGTGTGCTGAACCTCGTGACCAAGAGAGGCGACCTGAGAGGCGCAAACAGCAAACTATCATGGACACAGGTGGAGACGGGTTCGGCCATCACATGGAAATACCCATCATGCGTGCTCCGCGGCGACTATTCGCAGGCGGAATTCTACAGTGTGGCTGTGACAAACAACTACCAGGAAGCCGACACTGGCACAAAGATGATACACATGGGGAAAAACACCAAGAGCACCATCATCTCGAAGGGCATATCGGCAGGACATAGCCAAAACTCATACCGAGGACTGGTGCGCGCGACAGCCAACGCTGACAACGCACGCAACTACTCGTCGTGCGACTCCCTGCTGTTAGGAAGCGACTGCGGTGCCCACACCTTCCCCTACATGGACATACACAACGACACGGCGATAGTGGAACACGAAGCCACTACAAGCAAGATAAGCGAAGACCAACTGTTCTACTGCAACCAAAGGGGCATTCCCACAGAGCAGGCCGTAGGACTAATAGTAAACGGCTACGCAAAGGAAGTGCTTAACAAGCTGCCGATGGAGTTTGCCGTAGAAGCCCAAAAACTCTTGAGCGTATCGCTTGAGGGAACGGTGGGGTGAGAAGGAATGAGAGAGGAGTGT
>CALZAP010000118.1 GCA_945614335.1 uncultured Prevotella sp. | reverse complement strand
GAGGGTAGAGGGTAGAAGGTAGAGGGTAGAGATTACTGTTACGGCAGAAATCATCCATCAAAGAGATTATCTCCTTATGAGGTATTCTCTTCCCTCTTCCTTCTTCCCTCTTTTTTATTTTATGGCAAACGATAATTTCGACATACACGAGGAGCAGCATTTCACTCCGGCAGAAAAGGATTATGAGAATGCGTTGAGACCTCTTAACTTCAGCGACTTCAGCGGACAGAACAAGGTGGTTGAAAACCTTGAGGTGTTTGTTGAGGCGGCTAAATATCGTGGAGAACCGCTCGACCACACCTTGCTTCACGGCCCTCCCGGACTGGGAAAGACAACGCTGAGCAACATTATTGCAAACGAACTTGGAGTGGGATTCAAGATTACAAGCGGTCCGGTGCTTGACAAACCTGGCGACCTGGCTGGTATTCTCACCTCATTGGAGAAGAACGACGTATTGTTCATAGACGAAATACATCGTCTTTCTCCCGTCGTGGAGGAGTATCTCTATTCCGCCATGGAAGACTACCGCATCGACATCATGATAGACAAGGGTCCTTCGGCGCGTTCTATTCAGATAGACCTCAATCCGTTCACCCTTGTAGGGGCTACCACACGCAGCGGACTGCTCACAGCTCCCCTGCGCGCCCGTTTCGGCATCAACCTCCACCTGGAGTATTATGATCCCGAAACGCTCGCCCGCATTCTTCTTCGTTCGGCAAGCATACTGAAGGTGCCCATCGACAATGAGGCTGCCATGGAGATAGCACGCCGTAGCCGAGGAACGCCACGTATAGCCAACGCCCTGTTGCGTCGTGTACGTGACTTCGCGCAGGTGAAGGGTAACGGACGTATAGACACCGACATAACGAAGCTCTCGCTCACGGCACTGAACATCGACCGCTACGGCCTTGACGAGACCGACAACAAGATTCTCCTCACCATTATCGACAAGTTCAAGGGCGGACCTGTGGGTGTCACCACCATCGCCACTGCCATCGGCGAGGATGCCGGCACCGTGGAAGAGGTTTATGAGCCATATCTCATCATGGAAGGTTTCATAAAGCGCACTCCACGAGGACGAATGGTGACCGAGCTCGCCTACAAGCACTTCGGACGAAGTATCTATTCGCAGGAGTTGGAATTGGATTTTAGTTGATAAAATTATGACCGGAATATTTACAGGCAGTTTTGACCCATATACTATAGGGCATGACGACATACTGCGTCGTGCCCTTCCGCTCTTCGACCGCATTGTAATTGGCATTGGGGTGAACGAGCGGAAGAGCTATATGCAGTGTGCTGAAGAACGCATGAAGACCATTAAGGCTATCTATGCCGACGAGCCGAAGGTGGAGGTGAAAACATATAGCGACCTTACCATCGACTTCGCACGTCGTGAGAATGCAAGGTATATAATAAAAGGTGTGCGTTCGGTAAAAGACTTTGAATATGAGCGCGACCAGGCTGACATCAACCGTGAGTTGTCGGGCATTGAAACACTGTTGCTTTATGCCGACCCAAGATATTCCGCGGTGTCGTCGAGCATGGTGCGCGAACTCATACATTTCGGGCAGGACGTGAGCCGCTACCTGCCTTGACTTAGTTTGCTCCCGTGTTTACCACCGGCTGAGCAGAGTCGTCGCCGCAGAGAACAACCATCAGGTTGCTTACCATTGCGGCTTTCTTGTCGTCGTCGAGAGTCACCACTCCGTCGGCAGAGAGTTTGTCGAGAGCCATCTTCACCATCGACACAGCACCCTCCACAATCTTCTCGCGGGCAGTGATGATGGCGCTTGCCTGCTGGCGGCGGAGCATCACGGCGGCAATCTCCGGTGCGTAAGCGAGATAGTTGATGCGTGCTTCCACCACCTCGATACCGGCCATCGACAGACGCTCGTCGAGCTTCTGCTCCAGTTGCTGGTTTATTTCGTTGCCGCCGTCGCGCAGTGTGATGGCGTTGCTGTCGTCGGAGTCGTCGTCGTAGGCATATTTTCCGGCCACCTCGCGAAGAGCGGCATCGCTCTGAATCTTCACGAAGTTCTCAAAAGCCTTCATCACGCCAGCCACATTGGCGCCCACCACCTGTCCGTTTTTGGCAGGGTCGCCGGCAATGGTCTGCGAGTCAATCTCAAACATTGCCTTATATGTGTCTTTCAGTTTCCATACCAGCATCAGTCCGATCATCACCGGGTTACCCGTCTTGTCGTTCACCTTTATCGGTTCTGCGTCGAGGTTTCGTGCACGCAGCGACAGCTTCTTCGAGGTGAGGAATGGGTTTACCCAGTAGTAACCTGTGCGAGTGAACGTACCCCTGTACTTACCGAAAAACAGCAGCACGCGAGCCTCGTTAGGCTCAAGCATGAGGAAGCCGCCCCACACGAAGAGGCTTGCGATGAACACTACAATGGCCAGCACCACAAAGGCGTACACTTCCTCTACGCCAGCCCAGATGCCGAAACCTATTGAGCCGAAAGTCATAAACAATGCCACAAAGAGCATCAGAAAACCATTTAATGTCATGCCACTGAAGGCAAATTCTTTCTTTTCCATTTTTTTAGTCGTTTTTTACTATTTGACGCAAATATACTTCAAAAACTACAGAATAATCCACTTTTTTAATAATATTAGCACTTTTTCTGCGTTTTATTAAAAAAACAGTGGTTTGGGGGTTAGGTTTTTCCATTTCCGATTGTTATAGATACAAACAAAAGAGAAAAGAATGAACGTAAAGATAGACGCTGGACAGATTTTCGTTGACCATTCGACAAAGATGAATATCGTGGCACAACTTATTCTCGGCGACCGACAGGAGGCCGAGGATGCGGTGGCGGATGTGTTTGCCGACGTGGCTAATGGGAAAATCAGCTTGCAGGACGATAAGGTGGAGGCTATGCTCATGACATGCCTCCGCAACCAATGCATGAACATGCTGCGGAGGAAAACCATATACGAACGTGTCAGGCAGCTCGCGAGGCTTGACGACCGTGTAGAACCTCCCGCCGTGGAGGAAGAGACAGACAGGGTGACGGAGATAAGCCGGTATATCGACACCCAACTGTCGCCACAAACGGCACGCATCGTAAGAATGCACTACCAGCGGCGTCTCAAATACCGGGAGATTTCCAACGAATTAGGCATCAGCGAAACAGCAGTCTATAAGCATCTATCAAAGGCGATTATCAAACTCAAACAGAAATTTAATCCTTAAACGACAATGGACAAGACAAGAAAAATAATAGACATGACGGAACATCCTGAGAACTACTCGGAGGATGAACTCAGACAACTCCTTATCGACGACGATGAAGGACGGAAAATCTATCGCACCATCTGCCAACTCAACGCTGCCCTCGAATGTAAGTCGGACATGAAGCCAAGGAGAGTCTCGATGATAGGTAAGATAGCTGCCATTTTCGTGGGCGTGTGCCTGATATCAGGACTTGCCTATGCAGCAGTCTCAACCGGACTCTTCGGCAGTGTGGTGGAGAAGCCTGCCGAACAAGCTGCCCCAACCGTTGTGGCGCAAGTGGAGAAGCCCGTGGTGAAGAAGAAGGCGGAAACCGTAGAAATGACGGAAATAGTGAAGACATACGAGGACGTAACGCTGAAACAGATATTGGGCGACATCGCTGCTACATATCGTCTTAACGTGAACTACAAGTCGTCGAAGGCAGAAAGCCTACGCCTCTATTTCAGACTCGACACACGTCGCGGACTGGAAAGGGTAATAGACGACCTCAACTCATTCGACAATATCAACATAACAATAAATGGAGACACCCTCACGGTGGATTAGAATCATGAACCATCTTTTATCAATAATACTACTGTTTGTGGCACTCCCCTTGAAGGGAAACGCCCAGCGCCTGACGCGTAACTATCATGACACATCGCTGTCGAAAGTGCTCATCGACCTCGACCGCGCTTCGTCACACTACCATATCAGCTTCATCTATAACGAGCTTGAGGACTTCACGGTCACCAAGCAAATCGACGACCGCCCCGTGGTCGATGCCCTTCGCGACGTGATAGGCTTTTATCCCATTTCCATGCACATAGGCGACAGCCTTATCTCAGTGGAGTGTATCGACAAGAGCCAACGGAGGCTCACGGGGCAGCTCGTCGATGAAAACAACCGTCCTGTAGTGTTTGCCAACATACAGCTTCTCTCGCTTGCCGACTCTGCCTTCGTAACCGGTGGAGTGAGCAACG
The DNA here is from genome assembly GCA_945614335.1 of uncultured Prevotella sp. Classification (GTDB taxonomy): domain Bacteria; phylum Bacteroidota; class Bacteroidia; order Bacteroidales; family Bacteroidaceae; genus Prevotella. Next base: position 1,327 of record CALZAP010000118.1, on the reverse strand, counting down.
AAAACGGACAGTTTGTCATTCCCTGCAGCATGAGCAAGGCCCTCATGCGTGTCACATGCATCGGATTCAGGCCCGTGGAGCGCATCGTGGCCATCGGCGACGCCGGGACAATAGCGATGCAGGGCGACCAGTATGCCATCAACGGAGTAGTGGTGAAGGGACATCACCGTGTAGACAAGGTGGACCGCTCCATTTTCACCTTCACCGACGAACAGAAGAAAAACGCAAGACAGACGCAGGAGATACTCACCTCACTGCCCGGACTGCGCTTCGACGCGCTCAGCGGAAAGCTCAACACTATGACGGGCAAGTCGCTGAAAATACTCGTAAACGGCGTGGAAGCCACCGACAACGACCTCAAGTCCATTCCCGTGGACAAGATAAAGAATGTGGAATATTACACCATTCCACCGGCACGATATGCCGATGTGGGCACGCTCATCAACATCAAGACCCAACCATTAGACGCAGGCTATGCCACTGGCTTCGACGTGATGCAGGCTGCTTGGGTGGCGTTCAACAACACCAACCTCTACGTGCGATACAACAAGGGCAATCACCAGATAGCTTTCGACTATAGCATGCAATATCGCAATAACGCCAATTGCGAGAGCGAGGATTCGTATGTTTTCACCGATGGAACCACTGTTTCCGACTATCTCTACCGTGGTGACTACCATTTTGGATATTGCACTCAGGACTTCAACCTCAAATATATATATAATAAGGAGAACGACCTGACATTCCAGACAAAGTTCTCGCCAAATATCTTCACACAGTTCTGGCGCACCGACAACGAGATAGAGGCACACAACAACCCGCTGTGGCAGGACGGAGAGGGACGTCAGGAGAGAAAGGTGCGCAGCTTCGGTCCGTCGCTCGACCTCTATCTCAACAAGAAGCTCAACGGCAACCAGGAACTCACCGTCGACCTCCTCGGAACATACTATCACAACTCCCAGAACGACCACAACCGCCAATGGACCACCTCTGCCCAGCAAGAACCCTCCACCGGGGGGCAGGGGACCTCTGCTATGCTCATCGACGACGACATGCGCGCCAAGAACGACAAGATCTCTCTCATAGGCGAAGTGGCCTACACCAAGTCGTGGGGCACTACAAATCTCTCGCTTGGCTATAAGGCCACTCTCGCCAAGTCTGACTACAAGATACGCAACATGCTCTCCGACTACAACGAGTATGCCTACACGTCTCACAACGACAACCACTATTTCTACGGAGAAATCGGCGGAAAACTCAACAAGATGTCATACAGGCTCGGCGTGGGAGGAACATACGTCAACACCGACAACGACGTGACCGACTA
>CALZAP010000117.1 GCA_945614335.1 uncultured Prevotella sp. | reverse complement strand
CAACTGCTTCCTGCCACAAACACGTGGCCTGCATCCTTTCCAAACGACTCCACTATTGGCAGACGCTTCGACTGCTCCTTTATCTGCAGCACGCGGTCAAAACGTGTGTCGCCAGTGATGCTTACCTCTGTGATGCCGATTTTCTCCAGCAGCTGTCGGCTCTGTTCGTTCTGCACGAAGAAATGGGTGAAGCAACGCAGCACTCCTGCATAATGTCGCCCATACCAACGGAAGAAAATCTGGTCAGGACGGAATATGCTCGAAACACTGTATGTCGGCACATTGCGATGCTTGAGAATATGAAGGTAGTTATACCAAAACTCATACTTGATGAAAAACGCCACTTTCGGACGTATGATACGAAGGAAACGCAGTGCGTTTATCGGAGTGTCGAGTGGCAGATAGCAAATGATGTCTGCACCTTCATAGTTCTTCCTTACTTCATATCCCGATGGCGAGAAGAACGTAAGGAGAATCTTGTACTCAGGATGAGAAGTCCTGATGCGTTCGATTATGGGGCGTCCTTGCTCAAATTCGCCAAGCGAGGCGGCATGCACCCAAATATACTCCGCCTGAGGGTCAACCTTTGCCTTCAGCACGTCGAACGCCTTGCGCTCGCCGCGCCACATCTTCTTCACCTTGGAGCTGAAGAAGCTGGCAATGGCCACACCCAACAGATAGAAGTATATTGCCAAATTATAAAGCATAATCTCAACCCAATATTTCTATTGCACGTTTCATTCGGGCAAGTGTCTCCTCCTTGCCAAGGAAAGCGGAAATGTCAAACATTCCAGGTCCCTTGCCTTCACCTACAAGTGTCAGTCGCCAGGCGTTCATTATGTTGCCGAGCTTGTAACCCTTCTGTTCTATCCATTCGTGGACAGCGGTCTCCTGAGCTTCTACAGAGAAGTCGCCGAGACCTTCAAGCAGTGTGGCCAGTTCGCCCATGGCCTGTGCTGAGTCTTCCTTCCAGCGCTTCTTGCGGGTCTTCTCGTCATACTCTGTAGGAGCCACGAAGAAGAACGAGCAGAGAGGCCATAGCTCCTGCACGAAGTTCACGCGGTCTTTCATCATCTCCACCACCTTTGTCACACGTTCAATGGTAGTGTCCACGCCATTCGCCTTTACCATAGGGGCGAAGAGTTCGGCAATTTCCGATGGCGATTTCTGGAGTATATACTCATGATTGAACCATATACCTTTCTGATAGTCAAATCGGGCTCCCGCCTTACTGCATTTCGCAATGTCAAACAATGGCACGAGTTCGTCGAGAGAATACATCTCACGCTCTGTGCCTGGATTCCATCCGAGAAACGCGAGGAAGTTGATGACCGCCTCGGGGAAGTAGCCACTCTCGCGGTATCCCGACGACACCTCGCCGGTCTTCGGGTCGTGCCATTCCAGGGGGAAGACGGGGAATCCTAACCTGTCGCCGTCGCGCTTGCTGAGTTTTCCCTTGCCTTCCGGCTTGAGCAGCAGCGGAAGGTGGGCGAAACGCGGCATGGTGTCCTCCCAGCCAAACGCCTTGTAGAGGAGCACGTGAAGCGGAGCGCTTGGCAACCACTCCTCGCCTCTTATGACATGGGTGATTTCCATCAGGTGGTCGTCAACAATGTTTGCCAGGTGATATGTGGGCAGTTCGTCGGCACTCTTGTACAGCACCTTGTCGTCAAGTATGTCGCTCATGATTCTCACGTCGCCTCTTATGAGGTCGTCTACATGCACAGCCTCTCCCGGTTCAATCTTGAACCTCACGACATATTGCTGTCCCTCTGCAATGAGTTTGTCCACCTCTTCCTTTGGCATCGACAACGAGTTGCGCATCGAGAGACGCGTTGATGCGTCGTACTGGAAATTCTGTATCTCGCCACGCTTTGCCTCAAGCTCCTCCGGAGTGTCGAAAGCGATATATGCCTTGCCAGCCTCAAGGAGTTGGTTGACATATTTCTTGTATATGTCGCGTCGCTCGCTCTGCCTGTATGGTCCATGCTCGCCACCGAAGGAAACGCCTTCGTCAAACTTGATGCCGAGCCAGCGGAACGACTCAATGATATACTCTTCGGCTCCAGGCACGAAGCGGTTAGAGTCGGTATCTTCAATTCTGAAAACCATGTCGCCGCCATGCTGACGAGCGAAAAGATAGTTGTAAAGCGCGGTACGTACACCGCCAATGTGCAATGCCCCCGTAGGGCTTGGTGCGAAGCGCACCCTTACTCTTCTTTCTGCCATTTTTGTTGCTTGTTTCGATGTATTCAGAAAATAATTTGTGCAAAAGTAATAAATAAAATCCACTTTTATACATTTTTTTCCATTTATCTTTGTGTTTCTGCCATTTTTTTTGTATTTTCGCCCTCGAAAAGTAATAAACAACATCAACATGAGCAGTTTTAACTTCAAGGAAGACGTCACTTGGCGTGATATTTTAACAAGGGGTGCCATTGTAATAGCGACGGTGGCTGTCATCGTCTGGCTAATGCCTCAAGACGGACAAAACTTTTTTTATGTCGAGCAGGGGAAGCCATGGAAATACGCCGACTTCACCGCTCCCTTCGACTTTCCTATCTATAAGTCCGAGACGGCGGTAAAGAATGAGAGAGACAGCCTTCTCAAAGAATACGAGCCATACTTCAATTATAACAAGGATATCGAGGGCACCATGGTGAGGAAGTTTGTCACCGACTACTCTGAGGGCATACCGGGGCTTTCCGACGACTACATCAGCATCATCGCAAACAGGCTTCACCGCATATATCAAATAGGTGTTGTCAGTACGTCGGACTACAGCACCTTCGCTTCCGACACCACACGCATGGTAAGAATCGTTAACGGCAAAAACGCCACGTCGATGGCCATGGCACGGTTTCTCTCCACAAAGAAAGCATACGAGCAGCTGTTTCTCGACAATATTCTCGAACAGCATCGCAGCCAGTTGCAGAAATGCAACCTCAACAACTATATCGTGCCGAACATCATCTACGACAAGGACAGGAGCGAGGAAAGCATGCGCGACCTCGAAAGCAGTGTCCCACTGGCAAGCGGCATCGCACAGAAAGGACAGAAAATCATTGACCGCGGCGAGATTGTAGACGAAAACGTTTACCGAACCATTGAGTCGTTCAGAAAAGAAAACGAACGGCGCAACAGCGACGAGACACAACAGCGGCTCACCCTCCTCGGCAAGGCTCTTTATGTCTTCGTCATCATTCTTTTCTTCACCATATATCTTACTCTCTTCCGCAAGGACTATTTCGAGAAAGCCCGAAACGTGGCCATGCTCTATTCACTTATCGTCATCTTCTCCTTGCTCACCGGACTAATGGTGCGCAACACCATCGCCCATGTGTACATCATTCCTTATGCCATGGTGCCCATTTTCACACGAGTGTTCATGGACTCCCGCACGGCCATCATCACCCATGTGGCATTGCTTCTCATATGTGCCTTAATGTTACAGCACCCCATGGAATTTATCGTTGTGGAGATTTTGGCAGGCATGGCGGCTGTCTACAGCCTAAGAGACCTGCAGTTCAGGTCGCAACTATTCAAGACTGCCATTATCGTCACCATAGTGGCCATGACCATGAATTTCGCCTTCGACCTCATCCGCATGTCCGCATTCTCAGAGTTCGACATGAGCTATTACAACTATCTCATCATCAATGGCATTCTCCTGTTGTTTGCCTATCCCTTGCTTTACCTGCTTGAAAAGACCTTCGGCTTCATTTCAGACATCACGCTCATCGAGCTGTCAAACTCCAACAACCCATTGCTTCGTCGCATGAGCGAGGTTGCGCCAGGCACATTCCAGCATTCCATACAAGTGGGAAACCTCGCTTCGGAAATAGCCAACAAGATAGGCGCAAAGGCACAACTGGTAAGAACCGGTGCGCTCTACCACGACATTGGCAAGACCATCAATCCGATATATTTCACCGAAAACCAATCGGGCATCAATCCTCATGAGGACTTGTCGTATATTGAAAGCGCGCAAATCATCATCAGCCATGTCACCGAAGGACTGAAAATGGCAGAGCGAAGCGGACTGCCGTCTATCATCAAAGACTTCATCTGTACACACCATGGACACGGCAAGGCGAAGTATTTCTATGTAAAATACAAAAACGAGCATCCTGACGAAGATGTCGACGACCTGCTCTTCACCTATCCAGGTCCCAACCCCTTTACTCGCGAGCAGGCCATTCTCATGATGGCCGACGCCACTGAGGCCGCCTCGCGTTCACTGCCCGACTACACGGAGAAGTCAATACGCGAACTTGTAAACAGGCTTATCGACGGCATGGTGGCCGAAGGCTTTTTCCGCGAGTGCCCCATCACCTTCCGCGACATCACCTATGCCAAGACCGTGCTGTGCGAAAAACTGAAGACCATTTACCACGCTCGCGTCAGTTATCCCACGGCAAAAGCCTGACATACCGCCTCGTTTAGTATAAAAATACATAATTTATCGACAAAACAATTATATTTTTGCAAAAAAACAGTTTTTTTGTTGCAGATAAAAGAAAAAAGCGTATCTTTGCAACCAATAAATATTTAAATAACTAAATAACAACAAAATGGAAAAAAGACTTCTTCTTGGAGATGAAGCTATTGCCTTGGGAGCTATACATGCCGGACTTAGCGGCGTGTATGCTTATCCTGGCACTCCATCAACAGAAATCACTGAGTTTATCCAAAACCATCCTTTGGCAAAGGAGCGGGGTATTCACTCACGCTGGTGTACTAACGAAAAAACCGCAATGGAAGCGGCTCTCGGTATGTCATACGCCGGCAAGCGTGCCCTTGTCTGCATGAAGCATGTGGGAATGAACGTTTGTGCCGACGCTTTCATCAACAGTGCCATCACTGGTGTGGAAGGCGGACTCGTGGTGCTTGCCGCCGACGATCCTTCAATGCACTCAAGCCAGAACGAGCAAGACTCTCGCTTCTATGGCAAGTTTGCCCTCATCCCTGTGTTTGAGCCTTCAAACCAGCAGGAAGCCTACGACATGATGGCTGCCGCCTTCGACTATTCAGAAGCTATAAAGGAACCGGTTCTGCTGCGCGTCGTGACACGACTTGCACACTCTCGTGCCGGCGTGAACGTTAAGGAGCCACGCAAGCAAAACGACATACACATCTCTACCGACGCTTGGGTGCTGCTGCCTGCCATCGCAAGAAGAAAATACGATGCCCTCATCGTGAAGCAAGACGCCATGCTCGAAGCCAGCAAGGCATCTGGATTCAACAAGACAGAGATTTCCGCTTGCGACAACAAGGAAAAGAAAACCGGTATCGTGGCTTGCGGCATTGGCTACAACTACGTGAAAGAAGCTCTCGCGCAACTGCCAGAAGAGCAACAGGCCTTATATAATATAGAAAAGGTGTCGCAGTATCCAATACCTGAAGAGCGCATACAACATCTTGCCGCTGAAAGTGCGAAACTGCTCGTAGTTGAAGACGGACAGCCTGTAGTGGAAGAAATGGTAAAAGGCATGCTCGGAACGGGATACAAGGTGACAGGACGACTCACTGGCGACCTGCCACGC
>CALZAP010000116.1 GCA_945614335.1 uncultured Prevotella sp. | reverse complement strand
ATATCACTTCATACGATCCCGACAACAAGTACGTTGCCGGATACCTTTCCGAATTCTCCAAGCGAACGGCGGAACTGCTGCCTGAAACCGAGGTCGTCGTGGAAAGCATGAATGTCAAAGGCATAGAGGAAATAAAAAAATGGAAACAGGACATGACTGCTATCTTGCAGAAATATAACATTCCAGAAAATACCGACATTCCCGTGATACTCACCGGAAGGGAGGCCGTCACCACCTTCTTCTCGCTTCCTGACATCAGGCTTAAAAACCTTCCTGTACTCATAGGCTCATGCAGTGCCGACATCATTATCATACCGGAAGGCGATTTCAATACCGCCGACTGGATGCCTGAGATAAAAAACCTGCGCACTGACTTTATCGACTACAACATTGTGGGAGGTATAGTTACAAGATGCGACATCGAGTCCAACAAGGAACTCATGCTGAATTTGTTTCCCGATACAAAAAGATGTATCTTCATAAGCGACAACAGCCTCGGGGGAATAAGCGTGCAGGCCCTTGCAAGGAAAATGGAAAAGAAAATGGGCAACATCAAAATGGAATACTTCGACGGAAGAAAGCAAACATACGAAGCACTTATCGAGAAACTCAGAAAAGCCAAGGAGGGCACATGCGTAATGCTCGGAGCATGGAGACTCGACAGAAACAAAAGCTTCAACGTGAGCAAGTCTACCACCACACTCGCCAACGCAAACCCAAAGCTCCCGGTAATATCCATCACTGGCTCTGGAATGGATGACTGGGCGCTTGGAGGATACTATCCTGACTACGACGATTCAGGAATACGACTGGCTATCATGTATTCGGAATATGAAAAGTCAAAAATTCCACAGGGATTCGTCTACAGGGCCGACAACTATGTGTTCAACTACGATATACTTAAACAAATTGGCCTTGACCCCAAGCTACTTCCAGCCGACAGCAGACTGAAAAACGAACCTGAGTCGTTCTGGGAACAACATAGCAATGCTATAATGATTATCTTAGGCATCACCGTTCTGCTTGCCATCGGATTCACCGTCACATCATATTATGTGGTGAAACTCAACAACATGAAGCTTGAACTCATAGACAAAAGCAAGGAACTGGAAATTGCAAGAGACAGGGCAGAAGAGTCAAACAAGATGAAGTCGGCCTTCCTCGCAAACATGAGCCATGAGATAAGAACGCCACTAAACGCCATCGTGGGATTCTCGGGACTGCTCGCCACAAGAGGCGACGAGTTCGACGCACACGAGAAAGTGCATTTCAACGATATAATTAACGAGAACTCACAGGCTCTGCTGAAACTTGTAAACGACGTGCTCGACCTCTCAAGGATTGAAAGCGGAAAGCTTGAACTCGAACTCAAGCCCTGCAACATCACTAAACTATGCCGCTCGGTGCTCGAATCTGTTAAGGTGACTTGCAAAAAGCCTATCGACTTCGCATTTTCAAGCAACATCGACAACGTGGAGTTTGTGACCGACGAGACAAGACTCAGACAGGTGATTGTCAATCTGCTAACCAACGCTATGAAATTCAGCGAGAAAGGCACTATCTCTATACGGCTCGATATAGACCCGTTAGTAAAAATTGCCAAATTCTCGGTTTCCGACCAAGGATGCGGCATAAAGAAGGAAAACGCGGAAAAGGTGTTCGGACGATTCGTAAAACTCGACCAGTTCAAACAAGGAACAGGACTCGGACTTCAGATATGCCGACAGATCATCGAACTGTTGGGAGGAAAGATTTGGCTCGACACCAACTATACAGAAGGCGCAAAGTTCTCTTTCCTCCATCCTACCGACTTGGGGGGGATAATTTCAAATACTACAAAACAGTGAAACTGCCGTAAGGCAAAGCCCTACAGCAGAATACTGAAAGCCAAATAGAACGACAGCTCCACCAAGAGAAACAACGCTCCGCAGCAGTCGCCTGTATAACCACGCAATTTCTTGTTCATCAGCATATACAGCCCATAGAACACAAAGCATGGAAAAGCTATCACCATCTGAAGCTGCGACACTCCAATGCCATAGCTCTCGGCCATGACATAGCCCAAGGCCACCACTGGCAGCAAGCCGGCAATGGCAAGACGTATACCTGCCACCACATCATACTTCACATACACTGTTTTTGCCTTCGCCTCTTCTTCCGTACGGGCGTAAGGCAAAAACATTATTATCTGTGCACTCAGCATCTTGCAAAACGGGTCGGCTGCCGCCATCACACACGACAGCAACAGAGGGTCAATACCAACCATCGAAACCACGAGAAGCGCAAGATACATTATGAGTCCGAGCACTCCGTAGGTGCCAATACGCGAATCCTTCATTATGGCAAGTATTCGCTCACGGTCGTTGCCACCACCGCCAAAGCCGTCGAAGAAGTCAGTCAGCCCATCCTCATGAAGGGCTCCTGTCAATAGCATCCTCAGGGCAATGGCAAGCAACACGGCCAAAGTCACGCTGGCATAATGACTTACCACAAACACGGTAAGTCCCATAACGCTTCCCGTAAGCCAACCTGTTAGAGGCCACCACTCCACCACATGCTTGTAACAATGGGCAGGAGGCTGGTGCAGTCGCCACAAAGGAAGTCTCGTAAAAAATATGAATGCAGCCAACGGTGTCTCCCACCATTTTGCATTATCTATCGATACTCTCATTTCTATGTTTTTTTTATTTGACAAGTGGATGAGTTGACGAGTTGACAAGTTGATGAGTTGACGAGTTGACAAGTTGACAAGTTGACAAGTTGACAAGTGGACGAGTTGACAAGTTGACAAGTGGACGAGTTGACAAGTAGACGAGTGGACAAGTCTTTACTTTGCGGTTAGACTATTCTCTCTCCTCACTCCTCACTCCTCTCTCCTCACTCCTCACTCCTCTCTCCTCACTCCCCTCTCCTCACTCCTCACTCCTCTCTCCTCATTAAAAATACTTCGTAATATGCGCATTGTCGAAATTGTTCATCTCCCTCACCATCCTCACGGCACTCTCAATGATGCCATACGAACACAAGGCTCCGGTACCCTCACCCAGACGCAGGCCAAGGGCCAACAACGGCTTGGCACCCATGAGTTGTAACATACGCGCATGTCCACCCTCGTCGCCCTTATGACCAAAAATCATATAGTCGAAAGCCGCGGGATAGAGGCGAATGGCAGCCAAGGCACAGGCAGACATGATAAAGCCATCCACCATTACCGTTATCTTTCGCTCAGCCGCCCTGAGCATGGCACCAATGGCTGCCACCATCTCAAAGCCACCGAAATAGCGTATGGCATACTCCACCGAGGCGTCTTCAGGAGCCATAGTCAGATAGTTCTCCATCGAACGTTTCAGCACGTCGTACTTATGGTGTATGCCTTCATTGTCGAGTCCGGCACCAGCTCCCACACACTCTTCCAACGGCACATTCTCAAAAATACTCATCCATACGCTCGAAGGTGATGTATTTCCGATGCCCATCTCACCCATGCATACAATGTTTGAGCCATCGGCAATGGCCTTGTCAACCATCTCCACCCCCACGGCAATGGCCTGCTCCATCTGCTCCTCTGTCATGGCGGGGCCATAAAGGAAATTGTTTGTGCCTGCGGCAATCTTCCTGTTTATTATGCCAGGCACATCGCTCAGGTCGTAGTCCACTCCCACGTCCACTATCTTCAGGTCAAAACCATATTGGCGGCAAAACATGTTCACGCCACCACCGCCATGCGTGAAATTGATCATCTGCTGCCAAGTGATCTCACGTGGCGAAACGCTCACCTTCTCCCTCTCTATGCCATGGTCGGCACCAAAAAGGAAGTGGCACGGATGACATAGTTCCGGTGTCAGTGTGTGTTGTATCATACAGAGTTGCATGGCAAGTTCCTCAAGCGTGCCAAGCGAACCCTTCGGCTTGTTCAGATGGTCTATTTTTTTCTGTATCTCCTCACGTAGTCCAGAGTCAGGCTTTTCTATGCTAAAGTGTCTCATATTCTTATAGTTTGGTTTTTACGTGTTCTTTATCTTCACCTCTATGCCGCTAACCATTAGTATCACCTCGTCGGCCTTCTTGGCCACATACTGGTTCATCCAGCCCTCAAGGTCGGTGAAACGCCGTTGTATTGCATTCTCACTCACCCCTCCGCTTCCTATCTCGTTGGTTACGAATATGAACACGGCATCCTGGTCGGTAAAGCGGTCAAACTCCGCCTTCAGTTCCTCCAGTGCCGAATCAACCGTAGGCTGTTCCCATTCCGCCTTTTCTCGGGCGAAGAAGAAATTGGTACACCAGAGCGTAAGGCAGTCCACCACCACTACCCTACCCTCCACCTTATGTCGGCTAAGGTGTTTTTCTTCCTCAATGTTTGTCCACTGCGGTCCCCTTCGTTGCTGGTGTATTTCAACTCTTTTTCTGAACTCCTCGTCCCAGATGTGTGCCGTGGCAAGGTATACAGGGTTGTCGCTCATCGAGAGGGCCATTCGTTCGGCCGTCACACTCTTTCCCGAACGCTGTCCGCCGGTGATAAGTATTATGCGTTTCATTGTATCACTGTTTCCATAAAAAAAAGACATGCCGGAACCTCCATTCAGAGTCCCGGCATGCCGTAGTTATGATTTTGGAATGGATTTATCGGGGAATGAAATTATTCGCCTTTCTCCATCTGAGCCTTCAACTGAGCGAGAACGTCGATGTCGCCGAGAGTTGTTGCAGCTGGCTGGTTCTCGATCTTAACGGTCTCTTCCTTCTTGCTGGCGCGGGCAGCCTTCTTGGCAGCCTTCTTCTCCTCACGCTGTGCATCCTCGAATGTGCGGCTGTGAGAGAGGATGATGCGCTTGCTGTCCTTGTTGAACTCGATAACCTTGAATGGCAGAGTCTCGCCAAGTGTAGCCTGTGTGCCGTCTTCCTTTACAAGGTGCTTAGGAGTAGCAAAGCCCTCTACACCCTTCTCGAGAGATACCACAGCGCCCTTCTCGAGCAGCTCGATAATCTTGCCCTCGTGGATGCTGCCAACGGTGTAAGTAGCCTCGAACTGATCCCAAGGATTGTCCTCGAGCTGCTTGTGACCAAGGCTCAGACGACGGTTCTCCTTGTCGATGTCGAGTACCATAACGTCGATGTCGGCACCTGCCTGTGTGAACTCAGAAGGATGCTTAACCTTCTTTGTCCAAGAGAGGTCAGAGATGTGGATCAGACCGTCAACACCTTCCTCAAGCTCTACGAACACACCGAAGTTTGTGAAGTTGCGTACCTTTGCAGTGTGCTTGCTGCCAACAGGATACTTAACCTCGATAGCCTCCCATGGATCCTCACGCAGCTGCTTGATACCAAGGCTCATCTTGCGCTCGTCGCGGTCGAGAGTCAGGATTACAGCCTCTACCTCGTCGCCAACATTCAGGAACTCCTGAGCCGAACGCAGGTGCTGGCTCCAAGACATTTCTGAAACGTGAATCAGACCCTCTACACCAGGCTGGATCTCCACGAAAGCACCGTAGTCTGCAATAACGACTACCTTGCCCTTCACGCGGTCGCCAACCTTGAGCTCCTGGTCGAGAGCATCCCATGGATGAGGAGTGAGCTGCTTCAGACCGAGGGCGATGCGGTTCT
>CALZAP010000115.1 GCA_945614335.1 uncultured Prevotella sp. | reverse complement strand
CTATTACTTCCATTTCTTTCTTCTCTTCCATTTATTTATTATTTAATTTGTTTTTTGTATTGTCCCTTATTTCATCTACCAATTCATGCACAATATACGTGTCGCTCATCGTTATAAGCGGATATAACTCATCCGTTAGAAGAGGAAACTTCTCTTCCATAATTATTACTTAAGGATATTTGCTATGGTGGCTATTATCGCGGCTATGGAGGCGGTGCCGGAGATGAGCGAGATGGACTCGGCGGTGGACATCTTTGACATCGACTTCTGTGGCACCACTATCTCGCAACCAGGCTTCACCTTTACGCCATGGCCTACTTTGGCCACGTCGCCATTCATATATATTATGTAGGTGCGGCTCTTTTTGGCTTTGCCACTGAAACCGCCGGCAAGGTCGATGTAGTAGTTTACACTCTTGCCATCCTTATATGCCACGGTGTTGGGGTACATCACCTCGCCGTTTATCTTCACCGTTCCGTTATAGACAGGTACTGTAAGCCTGTCGCCTTCACGAAGCACAATGTCGGCATCGGAGCCGGGATTGGCAAGGGCTTTGTCGAGCTCGATGCCTACAGGGTAGAAGTCTGGTATCTCGTAATTGTCGGCGCTTGCCAACTGCTTGAGGTCGGATATTGACTTGCCTGACTTTATTGCCTGTGCCCTTAACTCGTCTTCACGCTGCTCGCGCTGGAGTTTTATGATTTCAGCCACGCGCTTGCGCTCCAGGTTGGTAAGGCGGCGTTCGAGGCGGGCTCCTTGCGGATAGGCCATATTGCTGAGGCCTCCGGCTTTCTTTATGACTTCACTCACGCGTTCGTTTTTCTTTGAAAGGGTATAAGTGCCGGCAAAGAGCACCTCGCCGTCTACATACACGTTCTGCTGCTTGTAGAAGCCGGGTGACTTGCGTACGTATATCTCGTCGTAGGGCTTAAGGACGAAGCCGGGCTCGCCGTCAATCACAAAGCCGTCTTTGAGGGCGAAAGAGAAGGTGTGGGCAATGGTGTCGGAAGAGGTGGTGAGGCGCTGGTCTACTATGCGGCGGGCCACATCTACTTTCATGAGTGATGCTGTTTCCTTTAAGCCACCGGCTTGCAACACGAGGTCTTCGAGGGTCTCATTGTCTGCATATTTATATATGCCGGGATACATAACTTCGCCATGTATGGTGAGGGTGAGGTCTTCCTGCAACTCTTTCTTGCTCGGGATATATAGGACGTCTTCATTCTTCAGAGGTATGTCTGCCACGCGTCCGTTCATGATTCCGTCTACATCTACTTGTATGACCTCGAGGGTGCGGTCGGACTTTAGGCGGTGCATAACGGCATGGGCTGTAAAGGCATCTTCGGTCACTCCTTCTGCCTGCTGGATGAGGGCGCGCACTGTTCCGACTTCACCTCCCAACTGGTACATGCCCGGACGGAAAACGGCTCCACGCACTTCTACCATGTTTGAATAGCGCGGAAGGATGGAGTCGACGCTCACGCTGTCTTCGTCTGACATGCGGAACGAGCTCATGTCGAACTCTCCTACGTTGAATACAGAATATTGGGTTCCTGCCTTGCGCACTACACGTACTGACTTCTTGTAGGCGTCGCCGGTGAATCCTCCGGAATATTTCATTAGCGATGCAAGGCTTTCGGTTTGTTTCATCTCATAATACATTGGGCGCTTCACCTTGCCGGAGATGCTTACAAGACACTCGTATGGGCCTACTACTATCACGTCTCCTTCGGCAAGGCGGATGTTGCCAGTCATCTTGCCGTTGAGAATGTAGTCGTAGATGTCTACTGTGGTCACCTGGCGGTTGTTGCGGAACACTTTGATGTTACGCAGCGTACCAATGCTGTTTGTACCGCCTGCCATATAAAGTGCATGGAATACGGTGGCGAAGGCGGATAGGGTATAAGTGCCTGGGGTCATCACTTCGCCCATCACGTTTACTGATATGGTCTTTGTCTGTCCAACGGTGAGTTTCACCTTTGAGCTTTTGTAGCGTGCGCCAAGTGTAGCCTTCAGCTTGCTGTTGGCTTGGTCTACTGTCAGTCCCGAAAGTTCTATTGGGCCATAGCCTTCGATGACTATGGTACCATCGGGTGTTATGGTGCTTTCGATGGATTTTTGTGAGGCACCATATATGTCGACATACACTGCGTCGCCAGGACCGAGACGATAGTTCTGCGGTGTGGCGATGTTCATGTTTGGCTCGAAGTTCAGTCGGGGATTGTTGAAGATGTCACGACCGAATACCTTGTTCCTGTTCAACTCCTGGTTTTCGGCAAGTCGGCGATACATGGCTTGCTCGGCCATTGTGGTGGAGTCGGGCATGAAGCCGTTCAGTTCGCTCTGCATGAGCATGTACTCCTGGTCGTTGGCATCATAGGTATGTCTTATGTTATTGCCGTCCTTTATGCGATATGGTGAAATGTTCTGGCTGTTGGTGGAAGTGTTGTTTTCGCGAAGACGGGTGCTTTCGCCGGTAATGTCGTGTGTACCGAGGCCTTTGTTGCCCTTTTGCCTTTCCACTTTTTGTCTCACTTTCCTAATCTGGTCGATGGTCACGCCTTGCTGCATGAGTTTGGTGACTATCTGTGACTGTGATGTGCCTTTCTGTTGTTCCTTTACAACAAAGGCTATCACTTGGTCGTCGGACATAGATTGTG
Source organism: uncultured Prevotella sp. (assembly GCA_945614335.1). Classification (GTDB taxonomy): domain Bacteria; phylum Bacteroidota; class Bacteroidia; order Bacteroidales; family Bacteroidaceae; genus Prevotella. The sequence continues at coordinate 2,965 of CALZAP010000115.1, read as the reverse complement.
CGATGGCATTTCCTGCCATCGCAACAATCATAGATATCATGATAAAGAGTCTTTTCATTCTTGTTTGCAATATTATTTGATGTATACCTTTTATTATATAAACTTTCAAAATTTTATTTTATTGTACAAAGGTAGACAAAATATTGCAAACAAGAAAGAAAAATTGGGAAAAAAGCGTGTTGTACCGCTTATTTTATGCTTTTTGTTTCTTTTACGTTGCCGTTTGCACGCTTTTCAACTTTAATGGAGAAGCCTTTTACTGCATTGCTTCTTTCCACACCGTCTATGCCGTAATGTTTTGTCTCTACAACTCTGACGTCGTCGGTCAGTGTGCCTATAGCGGTGTCTTCGCCGTTGACTGCCTGTACGAGAGTGCCGTCGGCTTTATGATAGGCAGGGAAGTATTCCGCAACGGGAGTTTCTGCGTCAGAATTTCCGTTGATGACGATTTCCTGTACCAGGGAGTTGAGATATACCTCAAGGTTGGTGTACCATTCCTTGTAGCTGTCGAGAGTTTTTGCAGTGGCGTCGGAACTGTTGTTGGGATCGAGTCCGTTTGCCACTTCCCAGTCGTCGGGCATGCCGTCGCCATCGGAGTCAAAGCCTTCGGCACGCTGTTCCTCGCGCAGGGTGGGGAAACTGGCAGTGGCGGTATTTTCTGTTCCAGCCGGGTCGTTGATGACATCCAATATTCCGGCACGATCAACAATAGCTCCTTTATAGGTAGTTGTTCCGTTTGTAGCTTCCTCCTTGTATCTGTTGTCGCATTCGTCGCGCACGAGAGAAGCTCCTGCGTAGTTCAATACCTTGGTGAAGGCTGTTTGGGCAGAGTGGGTCGTAACTGTTCCTGCATCAATGGGCTCGTCGAGCTTAAGGCGGATGCAGTCAACATCGCTTGTGTTCTTCACGTAGGTCTTGTCTTCGCCGTAGAGGTGGCTCTTGTCGGCTATGTATTTCTCTCCGTTTATTGTATATAGGCCATTGTCATATATTACACCCTGCCAGTCGTAATTCTCGGGAGAGGAGGCGGCTGTCACGTAATTACCTTTAATATAGTATCGTGATGCATAGCCAGGGAAAGGATTATCACCACCATTGGTAGCATCGGATACCGACACTTGTGTAACACGAGTCTTGTTCTTTGTTCCTGGACCTGCCTTGTAGTAGTTGTTAACGATATTGATATATCCGCCGCCAGGACCGCCATAGCATCCGTTGCTGTTCCCCCAGTTGTATAATACGCAGTTGCGGAAGTCAACTCGCTCAGCCTGAATGGAGTTCTCGTAGAGTGTATTGTCATATCCGTTCCAGTTGTAGCGGGCTCCGTTGAATCGGGGAGCACGGTTCTGAACGTGGGCGAGGAAGTTGTGGTGGAACGATGCGTCCTTGCCGCCCCAGATGCCTCCGTAGCTATGTGCGCCCTTGTTGTGTCCGACATTTGCCAGACCCTCTGTGATGTTACACCACTGCATGGTGAAGTTGAGGTTGTCGTAGAATGAGGCAACCTCGTCGATGCTCCATGAGAAAGAGCAGTGGTCGAGTATGATGTTTTTGCGCTCGCGTCCCCATGTGGCGTCTGCACCGTCGTTTACATCCTTCACTTGCGAACGGCGAGAGCGTATGAAACGTACTATTACATTGTCGCACTTGCCGAAATAAAGCGTATAGTAACGCAATGTAATACCGTCGCCGGGTGCTGTCTGTCCGGCTATGGTAGTGTTGGATGAGACGTTGAGTTGCGACTTTAGGTCGATATAGCCGCTCACGTCGAATACAATGGTCTTGGTTCCCGACTGTGACAAAGCCCAGCGCAGTGAGCCTTCGCCGGAGTCGTTAAGATTGGTGACGTGGATTACCTTGCCGCCGCGTCCGCCAGTGACAAAGCGGCCATGGCCCTCAGCTCCAGGAAAAGCGGGAGCCTGCGCATTTACGGGATTGGACGCTCCCAATATGAAGAGCATGGGAATGGCTAATCCCCATGCACGAAGTCTGTTGTTCATATCTCTTTTCAACTTATTGTTTATTTTTTGAGTGATTCATATTCAAGTGAAGCCCAGATGAACGGGCCTACGCCCTTAGCGTCGTTGTCTCGTATGGGTTCAGAGAGATAATAATTGTATGAGCCGTCGCGACGTTTGTTTTCCTTCACGTTTGGCGCGGCTTTCTTCACAGCCTCGCTCATACCCGGACCAAGTCCGGCAACGGCACAACACTGAGTGAGTGATATTGTCTTGTCTGCATTCACGCGAATGAAATTCTTGATTATACCTTCGTATGCCTTTATTCCGGCTTTAAGGTATTTTTCGCCTACATAGCCTTTGTTGTAAGCCTTGAGAAGGACGTATGCAAACATTGACGAGCATGTGGATTCGAGGTAGTTTCCCTCTCTTTCAGGAGAATCCATTACCTGATACCAGACGCCGGTCTTCTTGTCTTGCCATTTTATTACCGCGTCAAGGTCTTTTTTCAGCAGTTCGATTACCTCGTTGCGACGTGCATAGTCTTCTGGCATGGCATCGAGCAGTTCGATGAGTGCCATGGTATACCATCCCTGAGCTCTTCCCCAGCAATGTTGTGACAGTCCGGTTTCCTTGTCAGCCCAGAACATTTCGCGGGTCTCGTCCCAAGCATGTCGGTTAAGGCCGGTCTTTGGGTCGAGTGTGCGTTCGTATGTCTTGCTTATTTGGTTTACCGCGTCGTCGTAAATCTTTTCCGCTTTCTTTGGTTTCAGGAGCATGCGTGCAGTGAGACAGCGGTAGGGTAGTCCCATGAAGATGCCGTCGAGCCATACTTGGTAGGCGTATATGGCTTTGTGCCAATATACGCCTTCCTTTGTTCTTGGTTGTTTGTCGAGTTGCTTCATCAGGGTTTTCATGGCAGCGAGGTTTTTGGCCTCCGGATATTTCTCATACATCCTTGCCACGAAATGACCTGTACGTATTTGGTCGAGGTTGTAGTCTTCGAG
>CALZAP010000114.1 GCA_945614335.1 uncultured Prevotella sp. | reverse complement strand
ATGTACATTGATATTTAGTAAATATAAGGAAGTTACTGTAGACGACATCCTGCGCCGCCTTATGTCACTTTGACGTGTAAGACCTGAATTAAGAAGATGAGGAAATTTCACATATTCTTGATATTGTTTGCGCTGGTGATTGCTTCACCGGCGCAAAATAGGAAAGCTACATCGTCGAAGAAGGCACAGACAACATCGCAAAAGAAGACATCGTCACGGAAGAAGACATCGTCACGGAAGAAGACTTCGTCACGGAAGACGTCGAAGAAAACGTCTGCCGCTGATGTGTCAACACCTTCCATCAAGGGGTTGAAAAACGAACGTGAACAGATAAAAAAACAAATCGCAGTACAAAAGCAAAAACTTCGCAACAACGAGCGAGATGTAAAAAAGCGCTTGCAAAATCTTATGGTCATCAATACCGAGATAGCAGACAAACGGAAGACCATAGACACCATACGTCGAGACATAAACATTCTCGACGGAAATATTGGAGTGCTCGGAGACCAGCTCGTGCAACTTGAAAAGGAGCTTGACGACCGTAAGGCAAAATATGTGAAGTCAATGCGTTATATGCATCGTAACCGTTCCGTGCAGAACCAGCTTATGTTTATCTTTTCAGCGAAGAATTTCTCCCAGATGTACCGACGGATGAGGTTCATGCGCGAGTATGCCTCATACCAGCGCGTGCAGGGCGAGATGGTAAAGACCAAACAGGCTGAGCTTACCAAGAAGCAACAGGAACTGGCATCTGCAAAGAAAGAGAAAAACACCTTATTATATAAAGGAGAACAGGAACGCCGCACGTTGGAGTCCAAGCAAGAAGAACAGCAGAACGTGGTGACTTCGCTGCAGAAGGAACAGAAAACCATTCAGGGCATCATCGACAAGCAGATGCAGCGCGACAAGGCCATAAACGCCGAAATCGACCGACTTGTGGCCATTGAGGTGGAAAAAGCCCGTCAGCGTGCCATTGCCGAAGCAAAGCGCAAGGCTGAGGCTGCCCGTAAGGCTGCTGAGGCGGAAAGGAAACGTAAAGAGGAGGAACTGGCACGCAAGAAGGCTGCCGCTGAGGCTGCTGCACGTGAAAACGCACGACGAATAGCCCTGGCTAAGGAACGTGAAGAGAGACTGAAACGTGAGGCTGAGGCTGCATCAAAGAAAACCGAAGAGGAAAGAAAACTCGCTGAGGATGCAGCACGCGAGGCTAAACGTGTGCGCGAGGAGACCGAGCGCAGGGCTGCTGAAGAGGAAAGACAACATGAACGAGAGGTGGCTGAGGCAAAGAAAGCAAAGGAAGAAGTTCCCAAGATGACCATGGCCTCAGAAGACCTGCGTATCAGTGGCAGCTTTGAAAGCAACCGCGGACGGCTGCCCATGCCTGTGGCAGGTAGTTACCGTATAGTGAGCCATTTCGGACAGTATAATGTCGAGGGACTCAAAAACGTACGTCTTGACAATAAGGGCATCAACATTCTTGGTTCGCCGGGGGCCGTGGTGAGAAGCATTTACGACGGCGAGGTGAGTGCAGTATTCAGTCTTGGAGGTACAACGGGTGTCATGGTACGACACGGAAGCTATATCTCCGTTTATTGCAATCTTGGCTCGGTGAGTGTGAGAAAAGGACAGAAAGTGTCAACCCGTCAGGCTCTCGGTACCGTGGGCCGCGACAATATACTCCAGTTCCAGCTCCGTCGTGAACGTTCAAAGCTCAATCCGGAGTCGTGGCTTGGGAGATGATGGTATTATCCCCTCAACATTTTTACATAATTGAATATGGCGTCTGAAATCTCGGACAGGCAGATGTATTCCTCGGCGGTATGAGAGCGAGAGGAGTTGCCTGGCCCGAGTTTCATCGACGGCCACGGCATAAGAGCCTGGTCGCTGAGCGTAGGCGAACCAAATGGTTTCATGCCCATTTCGATACATTTCCGCACAAGTGGATGGTCGATGGGTATTGACGACGACGACAGACGGAACGAACGTGCCTTCAGCTCGCTCTTCAGATGTTTTTGCAGGTAGACAAAAAGAAACTCGTTTTGGTAGTGCTCGTTGGTGCGCACATCGATGGTGAACTCGCATGTGTCGGGTATCACATTGTGTTGCGTACCGGCATGTGCCACTGTAACTGTCATTTTAGTGTCGCCCAATAGCTCACTCTTGTTACGGAACTTGTGGTTTCGTATCCATTCTATGTCGTCCAAGGCAATGTATATGGCGTTCTCCCCTTCGTCACGAGCCGCGTGTCCCGACTTGCCATGAGCCACCGCGTCTATCACCATCAGTCCTTTTTCCGCAATGGCTGGTTGCATCGACGTGGGCTCTCCAACTATAGCCACGTCAATTTTCGGCAATAAAGGTATAACCCTGCTAATACCGTCTTTCCCCGACACTTCTTCCTCTGCCGAAGCCAAGTAAACAAGATTGTATGGCAAGTTATGGTCTTTCAATATTCTGTAAGCCTGAAGGAGCGAGACGAGACCGCCTCCGCAGTCGTTGCTTCCCAAGCCATATAGCTTGCCGTCTTCTACCGCCGGTGTGAATGGGTCGTGCTGCCACGATGCAGCTGGCTTCACGGTGTCTATATGTGCATTGAGCAGCAGTGTCGGCTTGTTGCTGTCTAATGGCTCATTCATTGTCCAGATGTTGTTGCCCTCCCGATGAGTCTTAAGTCCCTTTTCTGTCATGAATGCCTCAAGCCTGTCTGCCGCCTTTGTCTCTTCCCGGCTTATAGATGGTATTGCAATAAGCTCTTTAAGCAGTTCCACCGCTTCGTAAGCCATCCTTTCTATAGTTTGATAACTGTCCCTCGTCATTTTTATTATAAGTTTATCTGTTTTCTTGCTGCAAAAATAGGAAAAATAGTGGAGAATATGTAATTTTTCGGCTATTTTCTTTGCGTTTTGCCATAAATAATGTACTTTTGCATCAATTAAAACAATAAAGTGATGAAAATAAACAGTCATCTTTCGGTATTGGTCCATGACCAAGCCAAAAATTACGGCGACCGTGAAGCCATGATTTATCAGGACTTCGGAAGCGAGCAGTGGAAGAGTTACTCTTGGAACGATTTCTCACGCAATGTCAAGGTAGTGTCAAACGCGATGCTTAACATTGGAGTGAGGGTACAGGAAAACATTGGTGTCTTTTCCCAAAACTGTCCACAGTATCTTTTCTGCGACTATGGCGCGTGGGGTATACGTGCCGTTACCATACCATTCTATGCCACAAGCAGCGAACAGCAAATCCAGTATATCATCAACGACTCAAAGATACGTTTCCTCTTTGTGGGCGAGCAGGAACAGTACGAGAAGGCCCATAGGGTTCTCGCTCTGTGTCCCACTCTTGAGCGCATCATCGTATTCGACAAGACTGTGAAACTCAATGCCCTTGACCCTAACGCCCTGTATTTCGACGATTTCCTGAAACTTGGAGATGGATTGCCAAGACAGAGCGAGGTGGAACAGAGATGCAAGGATGCCACATTCGACGACCTGGCAAATATCCTATACACCAGCGGAACCACCGGTGAGAGTAAGGGAGTGATGCTTACCGTAGGTCAGTATCATGCCGCATTGGAAGCAAATCAGAAATGCGTTAATGTGAAAGACGACGACCGTGTGCTGAATTTCCTTCCCTTTGCACATATCTTTGAGAAGGCATGGGCGGTGCTTTCGGTGTCGGTAGGTGCAAGACTGATAGTCAACAACGACCCGAAACGTGTGCAGCAGTCAATGCGTGAGACCAATCCAACCTGTATGTCGGCCGTGCCGCGCTTCTGGGAGAAAGTATATACCGGAGTGAACGAAAAAATAGAGAAGGCCGGTTCCCTTCAGCAACGTATCTTCAACAATGCTCTTGCTGTTGGCCGTAAATACAATATCGAGTACCTTAGCCGCGGAAAGCGTCCGCCTTTGTCTCTTCGTCTGAAATACGACGTGATAAACAAGACTCTCTTCGCCAAGGTAAGAAAGGAATTGGGCTTGCTAAGCCCGAATATCTTCCCCACGGCCGGTGCTGCCATCTCTAACCATGTGGAGGAATTTGTACATTCCATCGGCATCAACATGATATCCGGTTATGGACTTACAGAGAGCCTTGCCACCGTGTCTTGTAACCATCTTGGCAAGCCATACTCTGTAGGCTCGGTGGGATATCCTATCGAAGGACTTGACGTGAAGATTTCGGAGGAAGGTGAAGTGCTGCTCAAAGGCCCTACCATCTTCAAGGGATATTACAACCGCGACGACATCACTTCCGCCTCCTTCACTTCCGACGGATATTTCAAGACGGGCGACGCAGGATACTTGAATAAAGGCGAGCTCTTCCTTACTGAGCGCATAAAAGACCTTTTCAAGACTTCAAACGGAAAGTACATAGCCCCGCAGATGATAGAGACAAGGCTGATGGTTGACAAGTTTGTTGACCAGATTGCTGTAATCGCCGACGAAAGGAAGTTTGTCTCGGCACTCATAGTGCCTGAGTACAGAGTGCTTGAGGAATGGGCTAAGACCAACGGCATAGAATATGCGTCAATGTCGGAACTGTGTGCCGACAAACGAGTGACTGACATGCTGAAGGAGCGTATTGACACACTTCAGCAGCAGTTGGCATACTATGAGCAGGTGAAACGTTTCACGCTACTGCCTGAGCCGTTCACTATGGAGAAAGGTGAACTCACCAACACACTGAAGCTCAAGCGACGTGTGGTGAACGAGCACTACATGAAAGAGATAGACAAAATGTACGAGGAATGATTTTTTGAACAAGCAACCATACAATAGTATTATAGCATAATGATAACACAAGATCAATTGAAAGATGTCATGGAGCGCACGGAGTCGCTCCACAGGTATCTCGAGATAGACAAGAAGAAGATAGAATTTGAAGAAGAAGACCTTCGCACCCAGGCTCCCGATTTCTGGGACGACCCGAAACGTGCCGAGGAGCAGATGAAGAAGGTGAAAACAATAAAGAAGTGGCTCGACGGCTATCAGGAAGTGAAAACCCTTGCCGACGAGTTGGAGCTGGCCTTTGACTTCTACAAGGACGAGATGGTCACAGAGGAAGAGGTGGATGAAGACTACCAGAAAGCCATAAAGGCCATTGAGGACCTTGAACTCATGAACATGCTGCGCCAGAAGGAAGACCCGATGGACTGTGTGATGAAAATCAACAGCGGAGCGGGAGGAACCGAGAGCCAGGACTGGGCCTCTATGCTTATGCGCATGTATCAGAGATGGGCTGAGGCTCACGGACATAAGGTTACTATCAGCAACCTTCAGGACGGAGACGAGGCGGGCATCAAGAGTGTCACAATGGAGATTGAGGGAGGCGAATTTGCATACGGCTACCTGAAGAGCGAGAATGGCGTTCACCGCCTTGTGCGTGTATCGCCTTTCAATGCCCAAGGCAAGCGCATGACAAGTTTTGCCAGCGTATTTGTCTCCCCGCTTGTTGACGATACAATAGAGGTGTATGTCGACCCGTCAAAGGTGAGCTGGGACTTGTTCCGAAGTGGTGGTGCAGGCGGACAGAACGTGAACAAGGTGGAAACAGGTGTTCGACTCAGGTATCAATATGTCGATCCAGACACTGGAGAGGAAGAGGAAATACTCATTGAGAACACCGAGAGCCGCAAGCAGCTTGAAAACCG
>CALZAP010000113.1 GCA_945614335.1 uncultured Prevotella sp. | reverse complement strand
ATTTTTGCAGGCAGCAGTATGTGTGCACCGCTTGCCGTTTTCGATCCTCTCATTAGTTGGCCCTGGTGAATGGGTCCCATCTTGTAGGCGTGGTTACTGTAGTTGGTGGCCGAACCGGCGTTGTAGAACGACGTTTCCACTCCGATAAGCAGCGACGCCTTGTGATGGCTTGCCGAGAACGGGCCGCACACAGCTGCACACGCCTCGCCGTTTTCCAAGTGTGAGTTGGCGAAGAAGAGACTGCTTTCCGCCGAGAATCCGCGGCCGATGTGGCATGCCTCGCCCACTAGACAGTTGCTTAGCTTTGCGCCTTCCACCACCGACGCACCTGGCTGCATCACTGTGTTTTCGCATATCACGTCGTGACCCACAAACACGCTTGCCTCCTGGGAGCCTTTCAGTGTAGTCTCGGAGAGTGACGAAGCTCCGTTTATCTCGCACTCGTCGTCCACTATGGTGTTCACTATCTCGCGAGTGTTGGTGATTTTCACCCTGTAGCCAATGTATCCTCTCTTGGGCAATCGTTCCGCCACGTGTTTTGCCACAAGTTCCATCATTGCGTTCCGCTCCTCGTCTGTTTCGAGCCATCTTGTCATCAGCAACGCCATCTGCGAAGTGAGGCCGTCGTATATTATCACGTTAGGCTTTCCCGCTTCGTTGAGCACCGCCACCTTGTTGCCTTGTCCGAACGTGGCTCCGTCGGTAGTGGCAATGGTGCCGACATTTGTGATGACGGTTTCCTCGGCGATGTCGTATCTGCTGATGTAGTTGCCGATGTTTTCAATGAGGCAGTTGTCGCCTATGATGACGTCGCGCAGAGTCGCGTTTCTTATTCCTGTGTGTCTCAGGAATCCCTCTTCCACCGTTATCTGTTTGTCGAACACACCAAGTGACACTTCTCCGTAGAAGTTCACGTTGAAGATAGTTTCCGGCAAGAAGTCCTCGCCTACTGAAATTCTTGTCCAGTCCTCAGCCTGGCACCTGTTTTTTTCGAGTATTGAAATCTCGTCAATTGTTAAGCTGCGCATTGTGTCGAATATTATCTTTCCTCCTCCGTCACATCGTAGAGGAAGTCGTTATACGGATATTTCTGCACATGCAGTTCCCTTACCTTTTTATATAGAATGTCGCGGAGCTCGTCGATGTTTTGCTTCTCCCTTGCAGAGATGAAGATGCAGTTGTCGTTCATTCTTGCCATCCAGGTCTTCTTCAGACTCTCGAGCGAGATGTTTTCCTTTGTCTCGGGAGTGAGGTCGTCGGGCTCTTTCTCCGTCCATGAGTAAGCGTCAATCTTGTTGAACACTATCATCGACGGCTTTTCGGCACATCCGAGGTCGGCAAGCGTCTTTTCCACCACCTTTATCTGATCCTCGAAGTCCGGATGCGAAATGTCAACCACGTGTAGCAGGAGGTCGGCTTCCCTCACCTCGTCGAGTGTGGACTTGAAGGAGTCCACAAGGTCGGTGGGCAGCTTTCTGATGAATCCCACGGTGTCGGCAATGAGAAACGGGAGGTTTTCTATCACCATCTTCCTTACCGTGGTGTCGAGAGTGGCGAAGAGCTTGTTTTCGGCAAACACCTCGCTTTTCGACAGAAGGTTCATCATGGTCGACTTTCCCACGTTGGTATATCCCACGAGCGCCACCCTTATGAGTCTTCCCCGGTTTTTCCTCTGAGTGGTTTTCTGTTTGTCTATTTCGAGCAGTCTCTGTTTGAGAAGCGTTATTCTTTGCAGGATAATACGGCGGTCCATTTCGAGCTGAGTCTCTCCAGGGCCTCTAAGTCCCACGCTACCTTTTCCACCTCCGCTACCCGAGCCGCCGCCCTGTCGTTCGAGGTGAGTCCAGAGTCGTTGCAGTCTTGGCAGCATGTATCGGTGCTGGGCGAGCTCCACCTGTGTCTTTGCCTCAGCCGTCTGCGCCCTCATGGCGAAGATGTCGAGAATGAGCGACGTGCGGTCGAGTATTTTCACCTTCAGTTCCTTTTCGATGTTGCGTATCTGTTTTGCCGACAGCTCATCGTCGAAGATCACCATTCCCACTTCCCGCTCGTTGTCTTCTTCGTCTTTTATAAACTGCCTTATTTCTTCGAGTTTACCTTGTCCGACGTAAGTCACCGAGCTTGGTCCGTTGAGTCGTTGTGTGAATCTCCTCACTGTCACAGCACCGGCCGTGTCTGCGAGAAATTCCAGTTCGTCGAGATATTCTTTCGTTTTGTTCTCATCTTGGTCTTTGGTTATGAGACCCACGAGTACAGCGGTTTCCGCCTTAGCTTCTGAAATTACAAATTCCTTCATTCAGTGATTATAATATATTAAATATGCTGCAAAAATAGCATTATTTATCGATAAAACCAAAAAAAGTATTGAAAAAGTTTGGAGAAACAAAATAAAAGTGCTATTTTCGCAGCCGAAATGGGCAGTGTAAAGAACTTCATATTGGCTTTTTGCACATTTTTGGCCATTGCGGCCGTCACATCGTGCAGCAACGAGGAAGAGACATTCTTCTTCGACGAAGAGGGCGTGCCTGTGGCGGTAAACAGCCAGAGAGTGAGCGAGGAACAGTTTGCCGACATGGTAAACGGTGCCGGATGGGTGGAGACCGTCACTCACGAGATATTCTCCAACGGCGACTACGACAAGCGCGACTATTGGGAAGACATGGACGGTGGCGGCCCTTCACGGTTTTGCATGAAGGGCGACACCATCACCGAATATCTTTTACTTGATTTTCTTCCAAAGACGGGAGTGAACGCCCGCTCCATGCGCTACGACGCTTCCACAAACACGCTTTATGCCGACGGCAAGATGTTTCTACGCATCATTTCCGTCAAAGGCGGATGGATGCAGGCCATAAAGTATGCCGGTCTCTCATACAAGCAGCGTTCAAAATGCCGAGCCTTGTATTTTTATGTCACGCTAAGGCGCATGTCGGACGACGAACGGGAGGATTTGGAAGAGTTCTGACACTTTACACCAGCGCATACACCATAGCTCCCGCCACAACAATATACAACACCGCCCACGGCAGCGACTTTTTCAGTATCTCACCTTCCTTGCCCTGAAGGCTGCAAGCCGATGTGGCTATGGCTATGCTCTGCGGGGAAATTATCTTTCCTCCTGTGGCACCAACGGTGTTGGAGGCGGCAAGCCAGTCGGGACTCACGTTGATGTGCCCTGCCACTGTAGACTGCATCTTGCCAAACAAGATATTGGCAGAAGTGTCACTGCCTGTGATAAATGTGCCTATGCCGCCTACAAGCGGGGCAAACAACGGATAGAACGAGCCTGTGGCCGCAGCCAGGCCTCCTGCTATCACTGTTATCATGCCGGCATAATCCATCACCGTGGAAAAACCTACGAGACACACCACCGTGACTATTGTGGCACGAAGAGTCTTTGCCGTATTCCACAGCGTCTTCATTATTCCAGAAACAGAAGCTCCCTGAATAAGGCCGCCGACAAACGTGCCGACGAAGAGTAGAAGACCGGCATGAGTGAGCCATGTTATCTTATAAGGCTTGATGCTCTCCACTGGGAAATGAATGGTGGTGACCAACGTGGAACTCAACACCTCACGGATGGCAGGAAACAACGGACTGGTCACTATCACCAACGCCAGTATCAGCAGATAAACGCTCCAGGCATTCAGCAACTCGCCCATCTTCACTGGTTTTGCCTCTGCCAGAGGCTCGCTCTTCACAAACTTCGCCATCACCACAATGGCTACAATAGAGAGAAGGCTGCCGATGATGGCGGGCGACTCTGCACCCATAAACACGGCGGCGGAATACTGTCCGCCAAGCGACACGACACCCGTGACGGCCGATAGCACAATGTTTTTCAACAAGGCTTCACGGCGACTGTCGGCCAAATACACTATTATAAAAGGTATGATAAACATCAGCGGGGCAAGCTGCAATACCACATTGGCCGAAAGCGCATTCACGTCAAGTCCGGTCTCGTTGGCAAGCACTATCACCGGTGTACCAATGGCACCGAAGGTAGTGGCTACACTGTTGGCTATAAGGCACACCACAGCCGAAAACACCGGCTTGTAGCCCAGGCTAATGAGGATGGCCGCAGGTATGGCAACGGCTGTTCCAAAACCTGCCATAGCCTCGAGTATTCCGCCAAAGCCCCAGGTAAGCAGCAGAACCTGCACGCTGCGGTCGGTGGAAATCATCGAAAACTGGCTCTTTATCACCTCCATCTTTCCAGTTAGCAACAGTGTGTTGTAGCTGAAAATGGCCATGAGAATGATGATGAGTATGGGCGACACGGCCTTCGTCGCACCATAAAGAAACGAAAACGTCATGTCGTGAACAGACATGCCAAAACCCAAAACGGCAATAAGAGCCGTTACCACCAAGGTGACCAGACTACTTCTGTCGCCAGGTTGTTTCAAGACTGCCATCAGCACTATAAGCAGGGCAATCGGAATAAGAGACAATACAATACCCATAGTTAAAGCTATTATTTTATATTCGTATCTTTTTGACTGCAAAAATACTCAAAGTTTTCGAAAATCATTTATATTTTGCAGACTTTTTTTCATTTAGATGTATTTTTCTGCGGTGAGAAAGATAAAGTGCTGCGGAATTTTGGAGATATGAAATAAATGTCGTATCTTTGCCGCAATGAAATCTTAAAGCATCAAGAAAATGGACGAGAGAATAATTAAGGAAGAGGCAAAGCGAATACCTTACGGCATGATGAACTTCGTGGCTATACGCGAGGACAACTGCTACTATGTCGACAAGACAAGGTTTATAGAAAAGGTGGAAAAAGCCAACAAGTACTTTTTCTTCATCCGCCCTCGCCGATTCGGCAAAAGCCTCACCATTTCTATGCTGCACCACTATTACGACATCAATGCAGCGGAAAAATTTGAACGACTGTATGGCGACCTGTATATCGGGCAACATCCTACACCAAATCACAACAAGTATCTCGTACTGTATCTCAACTTTGCTGTGGTGAATGCCGACCTGGGCAATTATCGCAGTGCGCTGGATGCTATATGCAACACGGAATTTAATTATTTCTGCGATGTATATGAGAAATACCTGCCCAAAGGCATTAAGGAAGAGATGAACAAAAAGAACGGTTGTGTGGAACAGCTTGACCATCTATACAGGGAGGCGCGCAAGACTGATGCAAGGATATATCTCTTCATAGACGAGTATGACCACTTCACCAATCATATCCTCTCGGATGCTGCACGTATGGATGAATACCAGGGCGAGACGCATGGCACCGGCTATCTGCGCACCTTCTTCGACACGATAAAGTCAGGCACCTATTCGAGCATCGAACGTGTCTTCATCACCGGTGTCAGCCCAGTAACACTTGACGATCTTACCAGCGGTTTCAACATCGGCACCAACTACTCCCTCGCCTACGGTTTCAACGAAATGGCTGGATTCACGGAGCAGGAAGTGCGCGAGATGCTTGCCTATTATTCGCAGTATTATGAGTTCAATCACACCATTGATGAACTCATCGAGATAATGAAACCATATTACGACAACTACTGTTTTTCTGAGGATGCATACGGCGAGACAACGATGTACAACTCCAACATGGTTCTCTACTTCCTATTTAAATATATAGACAACGGATGCAGAATCCCCGGAAAAATGCTTGAGGAGAACATCC
>CALZAP010000112.1 GCA_945614335.1 uncultured Prevotella sp. | reverse complement strand
TACATTCTAAAAAACATACCCGCTTACGAGAGGGCTAACGAGCAACTGAACCAGGTGTCGAAGAAATGGCAGGCTGAGGTCGAGGCCATTAACACCGAAGCGCAAACAATGTACAAGAACTATCAAAACGAATCGGCTTTCCTGTCAAAAGAACAGAAAAAGGCAAAACAAGACGCCATAATGAAAAAAGAACAGGAAGCCAGCGAACTAAAGCGCAAGTATTTCGGACCTGAAGGAGAACTGTACAAAAAGCGCGCTAGCCTCATGGGACCTATTCAGGACGAAATATACAACGTGGTGAAGGATATTGCCGACATGCGTGGATATCAGCTCGTACTTGACAGGGCAAGCGACAGCGGTATCATATTCGGCAGTCCAAAAATAGACATTTCCGACGAGGTTCTGTCCAAACTCGGATATAAATAAACAATTTAGTATACAAACAATAATTAATTATTATACAAAGATGAAAAAAGTACTTTTTATGATCCTGATGCTGGCACCTATCGCTGCCATGGCACAGAAATTCGGACACGTTAACTCGCAGGAAGTAATCCAGGCTATGCCGGAGTACACCAAGGCGAAAACTGAAATCGACGCTCTCCAGCAGCAGTATGAGGCTGACCTGAAGGGAATGCAGGAGGAATTCACCAAAAAGGTGAAAGACTACGAGGCTAACGCCAACACTCTGCCTGACAACATCAAACAGCGTCGTGAGACTGAACTCCAGGAAATGCAGCAGAAGATTCAGCAGAGCTACCAGGACAACCAGCAGGCTCTCGCACGTGCTTCACAGGAAAAGATGCAGGCCATCACAACAAAGGTTGTAGACGCCATCAAGGCTATCGGACAGACTGGCGGATATGTTTACATCATGGACATGGCCGGCGGCATTCCTTACATCAGCACCACACTCAGCACTGATGTTACAGCTCAGGTTAAAGCAAAATTAGGTATCAAATAACAGCTAATGAAACTAATTCTTATTTCAATACTTATTGCCTTGACTACCACTACGGCCAAGGCACAGGATGTTGAAAACGCATATCCGGTGGCTGCCGCACAACAAACGGCAGCCACGGTAGGATATTTCAGCTATGGCGAACTCTTCGAGTCGATGCCTGAATACACCATAGCCCAAAAACAAATTGAGGAACTGAAGGCAAAATACGAGGAAGAGGCTGTCAGGGTGAAAAACGACTTCAACAAAAAGTACGAGGAGTTTCTCGAAGGACAGAAGGACTTCCCTCTTACAATTCTCAAAAAGCGTCAGACTGAACTTCAGGAACTGATGAACAAAAACATCGCGTTCAAGGAAGAAAGCAGACGACTGTTGGCACAAGCGGAAAGGGAAATATACGCTCCTCTTCACAATCGTATACAGGAACTGTTGAACCAAACCGGCGCTGAGCTGAACCTCACCCTCATTGTCAACACCGACTCTGACGCCTGCCCATATATCAACCCCTCACGCAGCATCAACCTTACAGGCATGCTGAAGGAAAGGCTTCAATAAAAGACAAAGGTAATGTCTCCCATCGGCATTTTTGACTCTGGCTATGGCGGACTGACCATTCTGCATGGCGTGCGCCACTTACTACCGGAATACGACTACCTGTATCTCGGCGACAATGCCCGTGCGCCATACGGCCCGCGCTCTTTCGACGTGGTTTATGAGTTCACAAGACAGGCGGTGATAAAACTCTTCGAGATGGGGTGCCAATTAGTCATTCTCGGCTGCAACACCGCATCGGCAAAGGCACTTAGAACCATTCAACAGGTAGACCTTCCCAAGCTCGACCCGAACAGGCGTGTGCTCGGCATTATCAGACCTACCGCAGAAGTCATCGGGCAGCTTACCACAAGCCGTCACGTGGGCGTTCTTGCCACCGAAGGCACCATAAAGAGTGAAAGCTATAAACTCGAAATTCAAAAAATCTATCCCGACATTGTTGTCTCCGGAGTGGCTTGTCCGTTCTGGGTGCCATTAGTCGAATACAACGAAGCTGACAGCCCGGGAGCCGACTATTTCGTCAAGAAACGCATTGACCAACTAATGCGCCTCGACCCTGACATCGACGCAATAATACTTGGTTGCACTCACTATCCGCTCCTAATGCCGAAAATAGTGAAATATGTAACACCGGGAGTGCGCATCATACCACAAGGGGAATATGTGGCCGAAAGCCTCAAAAACTATTTCCTTAGGCATCCTGAGATGGAACAAAGATGTTCAAAAGGTGGCACTGTGGAATATCTCACTACGGAAAACCCGGACAAGTTCCGTGAGTCAGCTCAGATTTTCCTACATGAGCATGTTGATGTGAAAAACATTACGTTGGCGTAAACTATAATCAAAATCTACCTAACTAAATGAAAAAACTAATTTTACTAACAACCATAATGATGATATTGTGCATTGAAACACCCTATGCACAACAAAAAATTGACTTATCGGGCAAATGGAGCTTCGGCATCGGAAAAGAAGCCTCATCGAATGACTTCGTCACCTTGCCTGGCTCAATGCAGACAAACAGTAAAGGAAACAAGGTAACTGTGAATACGGTTTGGACTGGCTCCACCTACGACTCTTCCTATTATTTTAATCCTTTCATGGCGAAATACCGCATGGAAGGCAACGTGAAATATCCCTTTTTCCTAACTCCTAACACACACTATGTGGGAACGGCTTGCTATAAGCGCACGGTGACTATTCCCAAGGCATGGGAAAAGGAGAGGGCGTGGCTATTCTTGGAGCGTCCGCATATCGAGACCACGGTATGCGTGAATGGACGTGAGGTGGGTCACCAAATGTCGTTATCAACACCTCATGAATATGACATCACGGACTATGTCAAAGTTGGACGCGAAAACGAGATTGCCATAAGCGTGTATAACGGTATTGAGAATGTGGGAGTGGGACAGGACTCACACAGCGTGACCGACCAGACACAAGGCAACTGGAACGGCATCACAGGACGCATCGAACTGCGCACTTCTCCACAGCCACGAATCCGCATACAACCCGATATTGCCTCTCGCGAGGTGAGCGTTATGGTTGACGACGAGTGCTATAAGTTCGCACTTGGCGACTCCATGCGTCTTTGGAGCGAGTTTGACCCTTATCTCTATACCCGAACAGTGAATCATAAAGGTCGCGACATCACCGTTACCTTCGGCATTCGCGACATCAAGATAAAGGGACGGCAATTCTATATCAATGACACACCGATATGGTTGCGCGGCACAGTGGAAAACTGTTGTTTCCCTGAGACAGGCTTTCCTCCCACCGACGAGGAATCGTGGCTGCGCATCTTCATGAAATGCAAGGAATACGGATTGAATCATGTGCGTTTCCACAGTTACTGTCCACCAGAAGCTGCATTTGCCGCAGCCGACAAGGTAGGTATATACCTACAGCCCGAAGGACCTTCGTGGCCCAACCACGGAGTGAAACTTCGTAGAGGGCAGGTCATTGACCAGTATCTTCTTGAGGAATCAAAACGTATTATCGACACCTATGGACATCATCCCTCATTTGTGATGATGGCTGCTGGAAATGAACCTGCAGGCGACTGGGTAAGCTACTGCAACGACTGGGTGAAGCAAATGCACGACTACGACCCCACGAAGGTGTATTGCGGAGCATCTGTTGGCGGAGGATGGGCATGGGACGACGGTTCGGAGTTTCATGTGAAAGGTGGAGCAAGAGGTCTTGAATGGAAAAACAGTGCTCCACAGTCTAACGATGATTTCTTCACTATGATGGACTTTCCACGAAACTACCGCAGCACGGAACCAAACAACTCACCTCTCATCAGTCATGAACTTGGTCAGTGGTGCGCATTTCCCGACTTTAGAGAAATATCACAATACACTGGTGTATATAAGGCAAAGAATTTCGAGATTTTCCAAGACTTGCTCGCAGCCAACGGCATGGCATCGCAAGGGGAGAAATTCCTATCCGCAAGCGGACAACTGCAAAAACTATGCTATAAATATGATATTGAGCGCAACCTGCGCACTCGCGACTATGCCGGATTCCAACTGTTGGGACTTAATGACTATAGCGGTCAGGGAACGGCACTGGTTGGAGTGCTGAATGTGCATTGGCGTGAGAAGGGATATGCCACGGCTGACGATTGGCGTGAGTTTTGCTCTCCCATGGTGCCATTGGCTAAGTTTCCGAAGTTCGTATATGCGGCAGATGAGACACTTAATGTGCCTGTAGGTGTTTATAATGCACTTCACGACACACAAGCCAACATCACTTATAGCATCATCAACAACAATGACGGCACTACGGTGTCAAATGGCACCTTGGCAAATCTCACATTGCCATTGGGCAAACATTCTGAAGTGGGAAGCATACAGTATGACCTTTCATCCATCACCATCCCCTCGAAGATGACTCTCTACATCAATATTAACGGGCAATGGAAGAACCATTGGGACTTTTGGGTTTATCCCGAGATAACAGAAAAAGATCAGGCCGCAAACGCTATTCACATCACCGACACCCTCGACGCCAAAGCCCTTAACGTGCTTGAGAACGGTGGAAAAGTTCTGATAACTGCTGCGGGAAAGGTGACATTAGGCAACGACGTTAAGCAGCAATACCTGCCGGTATTCTGGAATACGTCATGGTTTAAGATGCGTCCGCCACACACCACTGGAGCATACATAGATTGCAGTCATCCATTGTTCAGTCACGGTTTCCCGACCGACTCATGGAGTAACCTCAACTGGTGGGAATTGCTGAACAAAGCACAGGTGATGAACCTAATGGAATTGCCCGCCGACTATCAGTCGCCCGTACAGCCCATCGACACATGGCACGTCAGCCGTAAGTTGGGCATGATTGTAGAGGCACAGGTGCTTAACGGCACACTGCTGATGACCACTATGGACATCGACCATAACCTTACAAACCGACTTGTGGCACGTCAGATGCGCCATGCCATCCTCAGCTATATGCAGAGCGAGGACTTCAGACCATCACTCCACCTTAGTCCTGAAACGATAACCCACTTCTTCACTAAGACAGCACCCAAGGTGGATATGTTCACCAACGACTCGCCCGACGAACTGAAACCGGCATTGAAACATGATGCCACATCAGTACATGAGGTGAAATGGGACAGCAAGAGTTTGATAATCGACGGACGACGAGTGGTGCCCGTGATGGGCGAGGTGCATTTCTCGCGCATTCCCGCCGCGGAGTGGAAGGACGAGGTGAGGAAGATGAAAGAGGGTGGAGTGACCATTATTGCCACCTACGTCTTCTGGAACCACATTGAGGAACAGGAGGGTATATTCAACTGGAGCGGACAGCGCGACTTGCGTCGGTTTATCGAGATATGCAAGGAGGAACAACTGCCTGTTATATTACGCATCGGTCCGTTCTGCCACGGCGAGGTGCGAAACGGAGGCATTCCCGACTGGGTCTTTACCAAGGGATGTAAGACTCGTTCGCAGGATCCTGTGTTCCTGTCTTTTGTAGATAAGCTCTACAGACAAATCTTCTCACAGATACAGGGACTGCAATGGAAGGATGGCGGACCGCTTATGGCATGCCAATTCGACAACGAGTATCGTGGATCTGGCGACTATCTGATGGCTCTGAAACGCATAGCCAAGGGAATAGGTTTCGACCTTC
>CALZAP010000111.1 GCA_945614335.1 uncultured Prevotella sp. | reverse complement strand
GTTTCGCGCTCCAAGGGCTTTCAGTGTACCTATCATCTGCGTGCGCTCAAGAATGATGATGAGCAAACCGGATATCATGGTGAAACCAGCTACACATATCATCAACACCAGGATAATCCACACGTTGATGTCGAGCAACGACAACCATGAGAAAATCTGCGGATAAGCCTCGTATATGGTTTGCGAAGTGAAGACATCGCCATTTTTGTCTGTGTTACGGTTCACCTTTTCCACCACGTTTTGTGCCGTGGCCTCCAGAGTATTGAAGTCCTTCACTGTGAGTTCTGCACCGGAGCATTGCCCAGGCTCCCAGTTGTTTACCTTCGAAGATGTATAAAGGTCGGTGAAACAGAGCGAATTGTCAAACTGGCTCATATTTGTCTCGAAGATGCCGGCCACAGTGAACTTGCGCGCCCTCACTCCCTTGTCGTTGATGAAATAACCAAATATGGCGTCGCCCACCTTTATCTTCAGCGTTGATGCCGTGTTGGTGGAAACGAGCAGTTTGTTTGACGATTTCTTCGAGCTGAATTGCGGTATTTCGCCTTCCACCATGTTATCCTTAATGAAAGACCAGTCATACTCCTCCCCCACTCCCTTGAATGCGATGCCGAGGAAGTCGTTGTCGGTTTTCAGAATGCCTTGCGCCGTGGCATATCGTTGTGCGTGACTGATGCCCGGGATGTGGGTATAGACGTTAAGCAGGCTGTCGTCGATACACACAGGATACGAGTCGGTGCTCTGCATGGCAAGGAAATTTGCCACTTGTATATGGCTGCCAAAGCCTATCACCTTGTCGCGTATGGTATGTTTGAAACCGAGCACCACCGCCACGGTGATGATCATCACAGCCAGTCCGATGGCCACTCCGATGGTGGCTATATGTATGGCAGGGCGACTGACTGTACGCCTGTCGCCCTTGTCATTGTATATTCTCTTAGCTAAAAAATAGGAAAAGTTCATTCTTATTTCGATTATCTGACTTACTCCACTCTTCCGGGATAAGCCTCCAGGGCTTTCTGCAAAACCACCAAGGCCCTGTTAAGGTCGTCTTTCTTCAGCACGTATGCTATTCTGACCTGGTCGCGTCCTGCTCCCGGCGTAGTGTAGAATCCTGATGCCGGAGCCATCATCACCGTCTCTCCTTCATACTCGAAGTCGGATAGGCACCAACGGCAGAACTTCTCGCTGTCGTCCACGGGCAACTTTGCCACGGTATAGAATGCACCCATAGGTATGGGCGAGTATACTCCCGGTATTCGGTTCAGTCCGTCGATAAGGCATTTCCTTCGTTCCACATACTCATCGTACACCTCACGCAGGTATTCCTCCGGAGTGTCGAGCGAGGCCTCAGCCACAAGTTGTCCGATGAGTGGCGGCGACAGGCGTGCCTGGCAGAACTTCATCACAGCCTTGCGCACTTCCTTGTTTTTGGTGATAAGCGCTCCGATGCGTATTCCACACTCAGAGTAACGTTTCGACACAGAGTCGATAAGTATCACGTTTTGCTGTATTCCTTCGAGATGGCATGCGCTGATGTATGGCGAACCGGTATATATATACTCACGGTATACCTCGTCGGAGAAGAGATACAGGTCGTACTTCTTCACAAGGTCGCGTATCTGGTTCATCTCGCGCCTGGTGTAGAGATAGCCGGTAGGATTGTTGGGATTACAGATCATGATGGCCCGCGTGCGGTCGTTGATGAGTTCCTCAAACTTCTCTACTTTCGGCAACGAGAATCCCTCGTCGATGGTGGTAGCTATGGTGCGGATACGGGCACCCGCCGAGATGGCAAATGCCATATAGTTGGCATATGCCGGCTCTGGCACGATAATCTCGTCGCCCGGGTTGAGACACGACATGAAGGCAAACAGCACGGCCTCACTACCACCGGAGGTGATGATAATGTCGTCGGCTTCCACCTGGATGTCATATCGCCTGTAATAGTCCACGAGCTTCTCACGATAGCTTTGGATGCCCTGTGAAGGTGAATATTCAAGAATGTTGCGGTCGATGTGCTTCAATGCGTCAAGACCGACTTGCGGCGTTGGAAGGTCTGGCTGTCCGATGTTCAGGTGGTAAACCTTCGTTCCGCGTTGTTTTGCGGCAGCTGCGAGAGGTGCAAGTTTCCTGATTGGTGACTCTGGCATCTCCAGTCCGCGTACAGATATTTCTGGCATGTTAATTAACAATATTTATTTTCGGGTGCAAAGTTAATATTATTAATTGATAATCGGGAAAGAGGAAAGAAAAAAAATCAAAATAATGGCATTTTATGTGGCAAAACATACAAATTAACATATTTTTTGGCAATCCTTTCGCTCATTTCACCAAAAAGTCTTACTTTTGCGGCACTTTTAAAATCAATGGAGATAGAGACGATGAATTATGAAGAACTTCTGTCGGCACGCGACAGTGAAAAGAACAATTTCTGCCAACTGATGTTGGGAAAGATTTCAAAACGTGAAGTCGACGGTAAATATATTAATGTGGTCGACATAAAGAAAGAGCTTACCGACAATATTCTCTTCAGCGACTGCCTCAACAAAGAGTTGCAGGCTGTGAGTAGCGTCAAGTCGCCACACCAGCTGCGATATATAAAAGGTGGAAGCGATGTCAACCAGCCCACAGGCATGTCACTGGTGGTGGAGCGTGGCGTGTTCAACAGCCTTGCGCAGCTTCTTTTCGAAAGTCCGTCGCTCGTGGCTCGTCACAACTTTGTCGACGAGATTGTCTCCAAGGCCTTCTCTGCCGCAAAGGACCTGCACGAGCAGGGCATATTCCATGTCTGTTTCGCTCCAAGAAACATTCTCGTACGCAAGGGCGACTCCCAACTATTGCTTCTCAACCATGGCTCGTTCTATAAGGACTTGCCAGACCAGGACGTGCTCTACCCCGACGACATGGCCAACTTCATAGCGCCCGAAGTGTTTGCCCATGGCATCATAGACGAGAAGACCGACGTTTACTCGTTCGGCAAACTCTTGGAACATCTATACTCCACGTCGTCGATGCCTTACATAGTGAAACGTGTGGTGAAGAAGGCCACAAAGGAAAACCCTTTCGACAGATACTCCACAGTGGAAGACATGGAGAAGGCCCTGTCGCGACTTCGCTCTACAAGGTCGTCGCTCACCATGCTGGCCGTGGCTTCCGTGGCTGCGCTATGCATCGTGGGTGCATATTTCTCGATTGTGCCCGAACAAAACGAAATGGAATACGTGAAACCCGCTCCTTCCGAACCTGAGGAAGACTTCTTGGAGGAGGGCATAAACCCGATAACCGAACTGGGCCTGAGAGCCGGCGACTCCACCACTGTGCTCACCGAGGAGCAAAAGAAGAAGATGGCTGAATATGAGAAAAAGTCTGAGGAGATATTCCGCCGCCGCTTTGAGAGAGAGGCTGACCGCATTATATCAAAGGTGTACAACCGAAACACCATGGGCGCCAGCGAGTCGAAATTTATGGCAGCAAGCCAAAAGGCCATGGAAGAGCTCAACAGCGCACAAGAGGAAATTGCAAGCCAGACGGCAATGCCATCGGCAAAAAGCCGGCTCATAGCATCGCAGATAATAGACAAGGTAACAAATGCGAAAAAGAAGGAGATAAAATAACTCCTTTCGACATCCAGTAATATAAGTAAACATTATAACACAAAGAAAAAAGACAATTATGAGAAGTAGAACTGCTATTTGGTTTGAATGTAGAATTCGTTATGAGAAAACCATGGAAGACGGAATGCAGAAAAAAGTGACGGAAAACTATGTGGTTGACGCTCTTTCGTTCAGCGAGGCTGAAGAACGCATCATAGAGGAAATGTCTTCCTACGTAAGCGGCGAATTCGATGTGGCCGACATAAAAATCGCTCCCTACGGAGAGGTGTTCTTTGCCGACAGCGACACTGCCGACAAGTGGTACAAGGCCAAGCTCGCATTCATCACCTTAGACGAGAAGACACAAAAGGAAAAACGGTCCACCGTCAACTACCTAATAAATGCCGGCTCACTCAACGGAGCCGTAAAAAACATCGACGAGGTGATGTCGCAGTCAATGATCGACTACATTATCGTATCGGTGAACGAAACCACACTCATGGACGTTTTTGAATATAAGAAAAAGGAAAAGAACGACAAACCTGAGTACGAGCAACAGTAAAAAAAACTAATAAAAGGAGAATATTGCGTATGTTGGACTACGACGTAAAGGCAAATCTCAAAGAAGTGACAGCCAGGCTTCCACAACATGTGAAGCTCGTGGCTGTCAGCAAGTTCCATCCCTCTGAATACCTACAGGAAGCATACAGCGAAGGACAGCGTATCTTCGGAGAAAGCCAGGTGCAGGAACTGCAGAGGAAGGTGGTGGAACTGCCTGACGATATACAGTGGCATTTCATTGGTCATCTACAGACCAACAAGGTGAAGTATATCGCTCCATACATCAGCATGATAGAAGCCGTGGACTCTATGAAGCTCATGGCTGAAATACAAAAGCAGGCAGCTAAACACAACAGGACCATTGACGTACTCCTTGAACTACACATAGCCGAGGAGGAAACGAAATATGGTCTCAGACTCGACGCATGCCGCGATTTTCTTGAATCTGGAGAATGGCGCAATATGAACAACGTGCGTATCTGTGGACTGATGATGATGGCGTCGTATACCGACGACACTCGTCAGATAAAGTCTGAGTTCACGCTTGCCGCCAACTTCTTCGACGAAGTAAAAAACAAATACTTCGCCGACGCCGACTACTTCCGCGAACGTTCTTGGGGCATGTCCCACGACTACCCGTTGGCCATTGAGTGCGGAAGCACCATGGTAAGAGTCGGAACAAAGATTTTCGGACCGAGGGTGTATTAAGGAGTTAAGGAGTTAACTCCTTAACTCCTTAACTACTTCAAAAAGGTCTTCCCCTTCGACACAAACACTCCCTTCTTCCCCTTCACATCTCCCACCATCTTTCCATCGAGAGAATAATAGGTTTTGTTATGGTCGTCATTAGCCTTGGGCAGTTCCACGGCAGTATCGCCACCAGAGAATTTGAATGTCACGTTGCCGTCAGAGTTGCGGGATATATCGGTCAAGGGCTTCCCTACCCCACCGCCAGTATACCAAAATGCTGGCATCGTGGAATAGTCTGTAAACGAGGTGACATTCTCCCGGCCGGGGAATGGATCGCCTTGGGCTTCTGTCAAATATAAGGACTCATCAATATACTGGCCCTCATAACGGTTGAGCATTTCCTTGTTCACCTCGTTCACTGAGGAAGAACTCGACTTCTTTATAGTGCGTCGTAAATAATAGTCGCTCAGCATCAGGCCATCGGCAGCCACAAGATAAAAACGCGGATGACCCACCTCATTGTTCACTACATTATTAAATGACAACCCAAACGACGATGGATCATAATCAATATGATACACCAACATTCCGTCGGCAAATACATATCGGTTCCACAGTTCGTCGCTTCTCTCCACCTGCTCTATCAGATAGCTCTCGTCCGGATTCACTGGGTTTACTATCTTATATGCCTTTCCTCCACGTTCGGCTGTGTTCAAGGTCACATCACAAGGCTCTATCAGCTCCTCTATCTCAGTCCAACCAAGAGTGGCACGCTCCCAACACGTCAACGCAGTGGGACGGAAGCCGTCAAAGGT
>CALZAP010000110.1 GCA_945614335.1 uncultured Prevotella sp. | reverse complement strand
AAAGGGGCGTTGACCAGTTGGCTAATGCAGTCAAGGTTACTCTCGGTCCTAAGGGACGAAACGTAATTATTGAGAAAAAGTTTGGAGCACCCCAGATTACAAAGGACGGTGTGACAGTGGCTAAGGAAGTGGAACTTGAAGACCGCTTTGAAAACACTGGCGCACAGCTCGTGAAGAGCGTGGCAAGCAAGACTGGCGACGATGCCGGCGACGGTACTACCACTGCCACCATACTCACACAGAGCATCGTGAACGTTGGTCTAAAGAACGTTACGGCAGGTGCTAACCCAATGGACCTCAAGCGTGGTATCGACAAGGCTGTTGCTGCCGTTGTTGAGCACATCAAGAAGAGCGCTGAGCAGGTGGGTGACAACTACGATAAGATTGAGCAGGTGGCCACCGTTTCGGCTAACAACGACCCTGAAATCGGTAAGCTCATAGCCGACGCTATGCGTAAGGTAAGCAAAGACGGTGTCATCACCATCGAGGAAAGCAAGAGCCGCGACACCTACACCAACGTGGTTGAGGGTATGCAGTTCGACCGTGGCTACCTCAGCGGCTACTTCGTGACTGATGCTGACAAGATGGAGTGTGTGATGGACAATCCATACATTCTCATCTACGACAAGAAGATTAGCAACATCAAGGACTTCCTTCCTATCCTGCAGCCTGCTGCCGAAAGCGGACGCCCAATGCTCGTAATCGCTGAGGACGTTGACTCTGAGGCTCTTACAACACTCGTTGTAAACCGTCTGCGTGGCGGACTGAAGATATGCGCCGTTAAGGCTCCTGGCTTTGGCGACCGCCGCAAGGCTATGCTTGAGGACATCGCCACACTCACTGGAGGATTGGTAATCAGCGAGGAGAAGGGTCTGAAACTCGAACAGGCTACACTCGACATGCTCGGTACCTGCGAGAAGGTGACCGTAAGCAAGGACAACACCACTATCGTAAACGGTGCCGGCGACAAGCAACTCATTGCCGAACGTGTGGCAATGATAAAGAACGAAATGGCAAATACCACCAGCTCTTACGACAAGGAGAAACTCCAGGAACGTCTGGCTAAACTCGCCGGAGGCGTGGCTGTGCTCTACGTCGGTGCTAATAGCGAGGTGGAGATGAAGGAGAAGAAAGACCGAGTAGACGACGCTCTCTGTGCCACACGTGCTGCCGTTGAGGAAGGTGTTGTGGCCGGTGGCGGTACTACATACATCCGCGCCCTCGACGCACTGAAAGACCTCAAGGGCATAAATGCCGACGAGCAGACCGGTATCAATATAGTAGAGCGCGCCATCGAAGAGCCTCTGCGCCAGATTGTTGCCAATGCCGGAGGCGAGGGAGCAGTCGTAGTCCAGAAGGTTCGTGAGGGTGAAGGCGACTTTGGCTACAACGCTCGCACCGATGTTTACGAGGACCTCCGCAAGGCTGGTGTTATCGACCCCGCCAAGGTGGCTCGCGTTGCTCTCGAAAATGCAGCTTCCATCGCCGGAATGTTCCTCACCACAGAGTGCCTGATCGTCGACAAACCCGA
Source organism: uncultured Prevotella sp. (assembly GCA_945614335.1). Lineage (GTDB taxonomy): Bacteria > Bacteroidota > Bacteroidia > Bacteroidales > Bacteroidaceae > Prevotella. Next base: position 4,172 of record CALZAP010000110.1, on the reverse strand, counting down.
AGACAAGACTGCCATGCCAATGGGCGGCGCACCGGGAATGGGTGGCATGATGTAATCTTAAGATAGCAAAACAGGTGTTTTCTGTGCTAATTTGTTGTAATTTAACATAAAAGAATGAAATTTATTCTTGGTTTTTGCAGCAGATTAAATAGAAAGTATTATCTTTGCATTGAAAATTCAAACGTGGGAAATAGATCGTCCACGTTGCGCTCGCAAAAAAATAGATATTTTTGATTTGTTTTAGTAGATTAGTTTTTAAGTAGTTTGTTTTTTGGGAATCGGCTGTCGTGAGGCAGCCGATTTTTTTGTTTACGTTTTTTCTCCCTTCCCCCTTTCAATTTTCAACTTTCAACTTTCAACTTTCTCCTTTTCATGGAAAAAATGGGAAAAATAAGGGCAAAACGATTATTTTTGCCACATTTCTTCGCTATTGTCTCATTTTTCCATTAACTTTGCAGCAAATATCTCAAGAATGGAAAGACTTTTGAAGCTTTATAGGCTTTGGGCAGGAAACGAACCTGCCAACATAACAAAGATGGAGGGGGCTGGAAGCAACCGTGAATACTATCGTATCACACACACCGATGGATCCACGGTGGTGGGCGTCGTGGGTACCAGCCGCGACGAAAACCACGCTTTTATCTATCTAAGCAATCATTTCACTTCAAGAAAACTGCCTGTGCCTAAGGTCATCGCCGTCAGCGACGACCAAATGTGCTACCTGCAGACCGACCTTGGCTCCACCTCGCTCTTCGACGCCATAGCCGGAGGACGTGATGCCGGAGGACGATATACGCTGGTCGAGAAGGAACTGCTGGTGAAAACCATACGCGAACTGCCTAACATACAGATTAGGGGAGCACGCGGACTCGACTTCTCCAACTGCTATCCGCAGCCGGAGTTCGACACCAACAGTGTGCTCTTCGACCTCAACTATTTCAAGTATTGCTTCCTCAAGCCCACAGGACTCGACTTCCACGAACTGAAACTCGAAGCAAACTTCCATCTTTTTGCAAAAGACCTCACCGCAGAGAAATGCGAAAGCTTTATGTATCGCGACTTTCAGGCACGCAACGTGATGCTCGACACCGACGGCAAGCCGATGTTCATCGACTTCCAGGGAGGACGTAAGGGACCGTACTACTACGACCTCGCCTCTTTCCTCTGGCAGGCTTCCGCAAAATATCCCAACAAGCTGCGACGCGAACTGGTCTACGAGTACTACAACTCGCTGAAAAACTACATCGAGGTGCCGTCGTCGCGACATTTCGTGGAGCGACTGAGCCTCTTCGTGCTCTTCCGAACGCTTCAGGTGCTTGGAGCTTATGGATTCCGTGGCTACTACGAGAAGAAAAAACACTTCATCGACTCTATTCCCCCGGCCATACAAAATCTGCGCGAGCTACTCCAACTCAACCTCTTCCCCTATCCATATCTCATGGACATGCTAAGAAGACTCACCGAGATGCCCCAGTTCGCACGCATAGAGCAAGCCGCCGCAAACCGTGCTGACGGCTATAAGGTGACCGAGAAAAACGTCTATAAGGCACATCCCCAAGACGGTCCCGCCACCTTCTCGAAGTACGACGGCAACGGCCCGCTCGTGGTTCACATCTATAGTTTCTCCTATAGGAAGGGAATACCAGAAGACCCCTCGGGCAATGGCGGAGGCTACGTGTTCGACTGCCGCAGCACCCACAACCCCGGACGCTATGAGCCTTACAAGAAGCTCACTGGACTCGACGAGCCCGTGATACGCTTCCTTGAAGACGATGGCGAAATCATCACCTTCCTCGACAGCGTGTATAAGTTAGCCGACGCACATGTACGTCGTTACATCCAGCGTGGCTTCACCTCCCTCATGTTCTGCTTCGGCTGCACAGGAGGTCAGCACCGCAGTGTATACAGCGCCCAGCACCTCGGCGAGCACATACATCGCAAGTTTGGCGTGAAGGTGGAAATCGTACACCGGGAACAAGGGATCCATCTTGAGCTTGAGGCTCAAGATGGAAATTAAAGAATTAAAGAATTAAAAAACCAGAGCAGCAATGAACTTTAATATTTTAATTTTTAATTTTTTAATCTCAAAATTATAAATTTTGATATGCTACAGTCTATGATATTTGCAGCGGGACTTGGAACCCGTCTGCGCCCGTTGACCGACACGATGCCCAAGGCATTGGTGAGAGTGGGGGGAGAACCTCTTCTCCATCGAATCATTATGAAACTCAAGGCTGCAGGCTTTGAGCGCATAGTGGTCAACGTACATCACTTTGCCGAACAGATAACCAACTATCTCAAGGCCAACGACAACTTTGGTCTCGACATAAGGATTAGCGACGAGAGTGACACTCTGCTCGACACTGGCGGAGGCATACGTAAGGCAGCCCCGCTGTTCGACCCCTCGTCGCCCATCCTAATACACAATGTGGACATACTGAGCAACGTCGACCTTGCCGACTTCTATACAAAGGCAGCCGACAACGACGCCACACTGCTCGTAAGCCAGCGCGCCACCTCACGCTACCTCGTGTTCAACAACGACATGCAACTCGAAGGATGGGTGAATATAAAGACGGGAGAAACCAAAGGACAATGCTCCACTCCCTCCTCTCTCCTCGACCCTCACTCCTCCCTCCTCCCTCCTCCCTCCTCATTGGGGCTCGCCTTCTCCGGCATCCATGTCATCTCTCCCCGCCTGTTCCCCTTGATGGAGCAGTGGCCGGAGAAGTTTGGCATCATCGACTTCTATCTCGATGCATGCCAAAAGGCGAACATCCGTGGATGGCTCAAAACCGACCTTCGTCTGCTCGATGTCGGAAAAATTGACACCCTCAGAGAAGCGGAAATGTTCATTTGTCCTTAACTTCTTTAACTTCTCAAACTTCACAGATAATAATTTTTTTAATTCATATAAAATAATAATGTAAAGAACAATGGAACAGAAGATCATTATTCTCGACTTCGGGTCACAAACGACCCAACTTATCGGACGACGTGTCCGTGAGCTCGACACCTTCTGCGAGATTCTTCCCTACAACAAATTCCCGAAGGACGACCCATCGGTGATTGGAGTCATCCTCAGCGGTTCACCCTATTCGGTACACGACCCCGAGGCGTTCAAGGTAGACCTTGGCGACTTTATGGGCCGACTGCCGGTGCTGGGCATCTGCTACGGAGCGCAGTTCATATCTCACACATTAGGGGGAAAGGTGGAGAAGGCTGACTCGCGCGAATACGGAAGAGCTCATCTGCAGACCGTAAATACCTCTAACCCACTGTTTAAGGGCTTTGAGCAGAACTCACAGGTATGGATGAGCCATGGCGACACCATCACCGCCATACCCGAGGGCTTTGAGTGCATAGCTTCCACTGAGGATGTTAAATTTGCAGCCTATGCAGCTAACACGGGAGATGTGTGGGCAGTGCAGTTCCACCCGGAAGTGTTCCACACCGTACAGGGCACCCAACTGTTGAAGAATTTCGTGGTAGACATCTGTGGTTCTAAGCAGGCTTGGAGTGCTGCGTCATTTGTTGACACCACCGTGGCTGAGCTGAAGGCACAGGTGGGCGACGACCGCGTCATTCTCGGACTCTCAGGTGGTGTAGACTCATCGGTGGCTGCCGTGCTTCTCAACCGCGCCATCGGCAAAAATCTCACCTGCATCTTTGTAGACCATGGCATGTTGCGCAAAAACGAGTTCCGCGACGTAATGCACGACTATGAGTGTCTTGGACTCAATGTCATCGGAGTAGACGCCAGCGAGAAGTTCTTTGCCGACCTTGCCGGCGTGACCGACCCTGAGCAGAAGCGCAAGATTATCGGCCGCGACTTCGTGGAGGTGTTCAATGCCGAGGCGAAGAAGATCACCGGAGCAAAATGGTTAGCCCAGGGCACCATCTATCCCGACCGCATCGAGAGCCTAAACATCACCGGAAAGGTGATAAAGAGCCATCATAACGTGGGCGGACTGCCTAAGGAGATGCATCTCCAGCTCTGCGAACCTCTGAAGTGGTTGTTCAAAGACGAGGTGCGCCGTGTGGGACGCCAGCTCGGCATGCCCGAACATCTCATCACCCGCCATCCCTTCCCCGGTCCCGGTCTTGCCGTGCGCATCCTTGGCGACATCACTCCCGAGAAGGTACGCATTCTACAGGATGCCGACGACATC
>CALZAP010000109.1 GCA_945614335.1 uncultured Prevotella sp. | reverse complement strand
ATATAAATAAGAAGGGAAACAACAGACTCGTGGTGCATGTAGACCGGGAGGAGCAGTCGAGATGGTACACCGGTTCGGGCATCTATCGCCATGTATGGATAGAAGCAACGGCTGCCACGAGGGTGAAGACAAACGGAATATATGTGGTGGCAAAGACCGACGGAACTGTTGTGGTGAAGACAGAGACAGAGGGCGACAAAGGGGCAAAGGTGGCCCACGTGGTATTTGGTCCTGACGGCAAACAGGTGGCTTCCTCGACTTCTGACAAGATGAAGGTGAACAATCCACGACTTTGGAGCTGCGACTCTCCTGTGATGTACCGCCTTGTGACAAAGGTGAAAGACTCGCGCGGCCGCCTGACCGACGAAGTTGTCACTCCCTTCGGCTTTCGCGACATCCGCTTCGATGCCAACACAGGCTTCTGGCTCAACGGAAAGAACATGAAACTGAAAGGCATGTGTCTTCATCAAGACGCAGGAAGCCTTGGAGTGGGAGTGCCCGACGAGGTGTGGCTGCGCCGTCTGAAAGCCATGAAAGAGATAGGCAGCAACGCCATCCGCTGTTCTCATAACCCGCCTTCACCAGAGTTTCTTACCATCTGTGACACTCTTGGACTGCTTGTGCTCGATGAGGCTTTCGACAAGTGGAAGTCAGGATATTACGAGCCGTTTTACGACGACAACGCACATAAGGACATAAGTGATATGGTGTTGCGCGACCGCAACCATCCCTCGGTGATAGTGTGGAGCATTGGCAACGAGGTGAGCGAGGCGTGGAAGACCGATGATGAAGGCGTAAACCGCGCCCGTGAGCTTAACGCAATAGTGAAAGCTCTCGACCCCACACGTCCTACGATGCTTGCCTGCCAGCAGGGATTTCAGGACAAGATAGCCGACGTGGCAGACCTCGTGGGCTACAACTATCTCGAACCGCGTATGGTGGCCGACCACGAGCGTTTCCCTGAGAGAAAGATGTTTGTGAGTGAGGCTTTCGTGTATTATTCCGGTTTGAGGGAAAACCTCGTGCGCGACTGGGTGGAGCGTAATCCATGGAACTTCGTGGAGGACCATCCATTTATTGCCGGTTCTTTCGTGTGGGCTGGCGTGGATTATCTCGGAGAGTCGTCGCCGTGGCCTGCAAAGGGCTGGTGCTCCTGTCCGTTTGACATGACGCTGAAGGAGCGTCCGCAGGCTGCTTACTATCATCCGGCATGGAATCCGGAGAAAGACTATCTGAAGCTCTTGGTGCGCGACAACTGCTTTAACCAGGCCATAGGCACAGACCACTGGCAGTATCCTCCGATGGCGGACACATGGGACTTGCCTTACACCGACTCGCGTTGCGTGGAGATACGTTGCTACACCACGTGCGACTCTGTGCAGTTCTTCTTCCCTATGTGGAGCAATCCGCAGTTGCCGTTGAAACCACGCGTCACAGCCGACTACCCCGACCATTGCATCACCATACAGTTGCCCGCCCGTCAGGGCAAGGTGCTGGCCGTGGGCTATCGTGGTGGAAAGGAAGTGATGCGCGATTCCCTTGTCAACCATGGCCCGGTGGCTGACGTGCGTCTCGACGCTGATTATGAGGTGCTTAACACCATAGCTCCCGACTATTCTTCCGCCACGGCAAAGAACACCGTTTCACACATCCGTCTAACGCTTGTTGACAGCGAGGGACGCATACAACAGATGCAGCCCCGCCGCTTCCGTGTGGAAGTGGAAGGTCCTCTAAGACTGCTTGGAGTGGAAACGGGAGACATGCGCCGCACAGAATCATGGCGTACCACGGAGCTCGACACTTATTTTGGCGAGGGGCTTGTGCGTGTCCAGTCTACATCACAAAAAGGTTCTGCCCGGGTCCTCTTCCATGTAGAAGGTTTCGACAAGCCGTTTGTCAAGGAGTTGACTGTAAAATAAACGTAAGGAGTTCTTCAGGAGTTACTCCTTTACATTTACCAATTTCGCCCTGACATACATTCCCGGACGGAATGCGCTGTTGGCTTCTTTCACTTTTGCGTAAACCTTTATGGAGTAGTCCTTCTCGTCTACTGCCTGGTCGATGGAGATGATGGTGGCGGGGAAGGACTGCTTTCCCATTCCGTTGACGCGGAACAGAAGCTTTCCGCCTGTTTTCATCAGCTTTATGTCTTTCTCGTATACGGTGAGCTGAATCATAGGTTGCGACTTGTTTATCACGTCACATATCGCCTCGCCGGCAGCAACATATTCCCTCTCCGTCCATGGTCATTGCTCCGAAGCGTTTAGGAGCTCCGAAGTCCACCTTTCCGATGTCGCTGATGTGTACAGGCATTCCGTTGCGGTTGGCCACCACAATTTTTTCAATGTCCTTAGTCTTAGTAATCATGCCTTCCGAGCGGATGTAGTAGGCACGTCCTTTTTTCTCTATATAGCTGGCTCCCGTGTTTTGGTTGTTGTTGCTCAAAGCCTCAAACACGTCTCCGATGGTCAATTGCAGGGCGGCAATGATCTCAGGGTCTATGGCAATCTCATATTGTTTCAGATAGCCTCCGAAACTGTTTATTTCCACGATGCCCGGAATGCCCGACAACTGTCGGCGCACTATCCAGTCCTGTATGGTTCTGAGTTCCATGGCATCATAGTCGTTGCGGTGTTTTTCGTCCACTTTCAGCACGTACTGGTAAATCTCGCCGAGTCCTGTGGTGATGGGCATCATCTCCGGTGTACCGAGTTCCTGTGGTATTTCTCCCGCCACGGTTTGTATCTGTTCGTTAATGAGTTGTCGTGCCTCAAGTGTAGGCACGCTTTCCTTGAACACTACGGTGACGAGCGAAAGTCCGAATCTGGACACTGAACGTATTTCCTCCACGTTCATGATGTTGCTCATCGAGGTCTCGATGGGTATGGTAATTTTTTGGAGGGTAGAGGGAAGAGGGAAGAGGGTAGAGGGAAGAGGGTAGAGGGTAGAGAAATGCTATACCGTTGTTTTTTAGGCAGTTCAGTATTCTCTACCTTCTACCCTCTACCTTCTACCCTCTACCCTCTACCTTCTACCCTCTGCCTCCTAAAAAATTACCCTTCAATTCCGTCCACTACCTTGCAAACGTCGGCGAAGATTACGTCCAGTTCTCCGTAGCTCTTCACGTAGTGGTGCAGGCCTTCTTTCTTGTACCAGTCGATGAGCGGGGCGGTTTGGGTGTTGTAGACGGCGAGACGTTTGTTTATTGTCTCCTCGTTGTCGTCAGAGCGACCTTGCTCCTTGCCGCGGTTCAGCAGTCGTGCCATGAGGATGTCCTCCGGAGCGTAGAGCTCTATCATGGCCGCGATGGAGTGTCCGCGTTCTGCGAGCATCTTCTTCAGGGCTTCTGCCTGAGGGATGGTGCGTGGGAAGCCGTCGAATATCACGCCTTTGTGTTCTTTGCCAAAACTGTCGTAGACCTTGGCGAGGATATCTATCATCAGCTCGTCGGGAATGAGCTGTCCTTTGTCAATAAATTCCTTTGCAGTCTTGCCCAGTTCTGTTCCGTTTTTGATTTCGTTGCGTAGAACATCACCTGTAGAGATGTGTTCGAATCCGTACTTCTTGATCATCAGCTCGCTCTGTGTACCCTTGCCGGATCCCGGAGCGCCGAAAATTACGATATTTTTCATTGTGTCTTAAAAAAATAATTTTATTATGTTGTTAATCTCTCTCTTGTTGGAGGGTGGTTTTTTTTTGGAGGGTAGAGGGAAGAAGGTAGAGGGTAGAGAAATGTTCGAGCCAGGAGAAAATTGAATGTTGAAAATTGAAAATCAATCCGGGCTTGCCAGGTATTCTCTACCTTCTACCCTCTACCTTCTACCCTCTTCCTTCTACCCTCTTCCTTCCACTCTCCTCATTTTATTACATAAATATCCTTCAGGCTTCTTCCTTGCTGGTCGTAGTCGAGTCCGTAGCCAACGATGAAGTCGTTTGGTATTTTGAATGCGGTGTACTCAATGTTGAGGTCGGTCTTCAGACAGTCGGGCTTCAGCAGCAGTGTGCAGATGTGAACCGACTCCGGGTTGCGGGTGCCGATGCTCTCTATCATCTGCTTCATCGTCAGTCCGCTTTCCACGATGTCCTCCACTATTATCACCGTGCGGCCTGTCAGGTCCTCGTTGATGCCAATCACCTCCTTCACCTTTCCCGTCGAAGTCGTTCCCTGATAGCTTGCCAACTTCACAAACGAGATTTCGCTCGGGATGGTAATCTCGCGCATGAGGTCGGCAGCGAACACAAACGAGCCGTTAAGCACCGCCAGAAACAGTGGGTTCTTGCCGTCCATGTCGTTGCTGATTTGCTCTGCCACTTCCTTCACTCTCTGTTTGATTTCTGCCTCAGAAATCATCGGAATGAACTCCTTATCCTTGATTTTTACCGTTTTCATACTGTGTTTTAAATAATTTTGGGGCAAAATTACTAAAAATCTTCCAATAAATGGCATCGTTTAGCATTAATTTTGTATTTTTGCACGTATGAAAATATTCACAAGCGCTCAAATACACGAGTTAGACAAATATACGATAGATCATGAGCCGATAAAATCCATCGATCTCATGGAGCGTGCGGCATTGAGACTCACCGATTCCATTGTCTCCATCTGGGACAAGAATATGAAGGTCGTAGTCTTTGCCGGACCGGGAAATAATGGTGGTGACGCTCTTGCCGTGGCACGAATGTTGGCTGTTCGTGGCTACAACGTCTCCACGTGGCTTTTCAACACCTCTGGCCGCCTTTCAGACGACTGCAAGATGAACCGCGAGCGCCTGAAAGACGTGAAGCAGGTCGCGTCGTTTGTCATGGTCACTGAGGAATTCGACCCGCCAACACTCGACGAGCAGACTCTCGTGGTGGACGGACTCTTCGGTTCTGGCCTTAACAAACCGCTCACTGGAGGCTTTGCCTCATTAGTGAAATATGTCAACGCCTCGCCGGCAAAGGTGGTGAGCATCGACATTCCATCGGGACTGATGACCGAGAGCAACGAGTATAACGTAAGGACAAACATCATGCGTGCCGACGTCACACTCACTTTGCAGCAGCCTAAGCTCTCCTTCCTCTTCCCCGAGAACCAGCAGTTCATAGGACGGGTGGTGGTGCTCGACATCGGCATCAGCCAGGAAGGCATGGACAAGACCGACGCTCATTTCTACATTCTCGAGAAGGGTGATGTCACGCCTTGCATCAAACGCCGCGACCCGTTTGCCCATAAGGGCACCATGGGCCACGCACTGCTCGTGGCGGGATGCCGTGGTATGGCGGGAGCTGCCATGCTTGCCGCAAAGGCATGTCTCAGGGCGGGAGCGGGAAAGGTGACCGTACACACTCCGGCATGCAACACTCTGCCACTGCAAATCGGGGTGCCCGAAGTGGTGCTCGATGTAGACAGCGACACAAACATGGTGTCGGAGGCTGTAGACACCGAATGTTTCAAGGCCATGGGCATAGGACCGGGACTGGGCACTAACGAAAATACTGCCATTGCCGTCATCGGACAGATGCGAAGGGCACAGTGTCCGATAGTGGTCGACGCCGACGCGCTAAACATCCTTGCCGCCCACAAGGCTTGGCTGCAGCAGATACCGCAGGGAGCTATTCTCACACCGCATATTGGCGAGTTCGACCGCCTCGAAGGCGCGTCTACCGACAGCTACGAGCGTCTCTCCAAGGCCATGCTCCTTGCCGAACGCCAACAGGCATACATCATACTG
>CALZAP010000108.1 GCA_945614335.1 uncultured Prevotella sp. | reverse complement strand
CCTTATGCACATCTGCTCAAGCAAGGAGGTGAAAAGGGTGATGGTGGTGCCAAACGCTGAGAAATACTACGAAGGAGTGAAGCGCTCGCTGAAGGATGTGGACGACGAAAAACGAATCACCGTGTTCGCCATGCAACCTATGTCGGGCGGCAATTTCCGACAGGAAATCCTCGGCTACTCACTCATGGCCGCATTGGGCATAAGCTCAAGGGAACTGGACAAGGAAAGATAACGAAATAATAATTTAATAAACATAATAAACATGGGAAGAATATTAATGATTGGTGCTGGTGGCGTCGCCACCGTTGCGGCATTCAAGATTGCACAGAATGCCGACGTGTTTACTGAATTCATGATCGCAAGCCGCAGAAAGGAAAAATGCGACGCCATCGTCAATGCCATACACAAGGCTGGACACACGATGGATATCAAGACCGCACAGGTGGATGCCGACGACGTGGAACAACTAAAGACGCTGTTCAACGACTTCAAACCAGAACTCGTGGTCAACCTCGCACTGCCTTATCAGGACCTTACCATCATGGACGCCTGCTTGGCTTGCGGATGCAACTATCTCGACACAGCCAACTACGAACCAAAGGATGAGGCCCACTTCGAGTATTCATGGCAGTGGGCTTACCGCGAGCGTTTTGAGAAGGCTGGACTCTGCGCCATCCTCGGATGCGGCTTCGACCCGGGCGTGACGAGCATCTTCACTGCCTATGCAGCCAAGCATCACTTCGACGAGATTCAGTATCTCGACATCGTAGACTGCAACGCCGGCAATCACCACAAGGCATTTGCCACCAACTTCAATCCGGAAATCAACATCCGCGAGATTACCCAGAAGGGACTCTACTGGGAAGACGGCAAGTGGGTGGAGACAGCACCATTGGAGTTCCACCAGCCGCTCACATATCCTAACATAGGTCCGCGAGAGAGCTACCTGCTACACCACGAGGAGATAGAGAGTCTCGTCATCAACTATCCCACCATCAAGCGTGCCCGCTTCTGGATGACCTTCGGCCAGCAGTATCTCACTTATCTCGACTGCATCCAGAACCTCGGCATGTCGCGCATAGACGAGATAGAATACGAGGCTCCGCTTGCCGACAACCCATCGGAGAAGGTTAAGGTGAAGATTGTGCCTCTCCAGTTCCTGAAGGCTGTATTGCCCAATCCGCAGGACCTCGGCGAGAACTACGACGGCGAGACCAGCATCGGCTGCCGCATACGTGGCTTGAAGGACGGCAAGGAGCACACCTATTATATATATAACAACTGCAGCCACCAGGCGGCATACGAGGAAACAGGCATGCAGGGTGTGAGCTACACCACCGGTGTCCCCGCCATGATAGGTGCCATGATGTTCTTCAAAGGCCTCTGGAACAAGCCAGGCGTACATAACGTTGAAGAGTTCGATCCCGACCCATTCCTCGAGCAACTCAACAAGCAAGGCCTCCCCTGGCACGAGATTCACGACGAGGATATTGAGTTGTAAGGAGAGGGGAGAGTGGAGTGAGGAGAGAGGAGTGAGGAGAGAGGAGTGAGAATACATATAAAGGTGAAAAAATATGAATGACTTTTATTATAGGAAACTGGAAGTCTACCATTTATCAAAAAAGATGGTGGCAGAGGTCTATGTTCTCACAGAATCATTTCCTCAATCAGAACTCTATGGACTTACCAACCAAATCCAAAGGGCTGCAATCTCCGTCCCTTCCAATATCGCAGAAGGTGTTGGACGTTTCGCTTTTAAGGAAAGACTGCATTTTATTGAGATAGCATATGGGTCGCTTATGGAAGTAATGTGCCAAATTGAAATTGCGGAATTGCTAAATTACGTAACGAAAGAGTCTACTTTACAGTTGGAAACGGATATTACAAACATAGCAAGAATGCTATCAGGACTAAGAAGAAGTTTAAAAGAAAAGATTAATTAACCGAGAGAGTGGAGGAAGGTTGTTAGGAGCGGTATTCACATATCTCACTCCTCACTCCTCTCTCCTCTCTCCACTTTAAAAAAACATTCCATGGCAAAAAAAGAAGAAGAATCCGTTGACATAAAGAAAGCCAAACTGCAGGCTCTGCAGGCGGCAATGTCAAAAATTGAAAAAGACTTCGGTAAGGGGTCGATAATGAAACTTGGTGACGAAAACACTGAAAAGGTGGATGTAATACCGTCGGGAAGTATTTCACTCAATGCTGCACTCGGTGTGGGGGGATACCCAAAGGGACGTATCATCGAAATATACGGACCGGAGTCGTCGGGAAAGACCACTCTCGCCATACATGCCATCGCTGAGGCACAGAAGGCGGGAGGCATTGCTGCGTTCATCGATGCTGAACATGCTTTCGACCGCTTCTATGCTGCAAAGTTGGGAGTGGACACCGACAGTCTCATTATCTCACAACCTGACAATGGAGAGCAAGCTCTCGAAATTGCAGACCAGCTGGTGCGTTCTGCTGCAGTGGACATCATAGTGGTTGACTCTGTGGCTGCTCTCACCCCGAAAAAGGAAATAGAGGGAGAAATGGGCGACAACGTGGTAGGACTCCACGCCAGACTCATGAGCCAGGCTTTGAGAAAGATGACAAGCACTGTGAGCAAGACCAACACCACATGCATCTTTATCAACCAGTTGCGTGAGAAGATTGGTGTGATGTTCGGCAATCCTGAAACCACCACCGGAGGTAACGCACTGAAGTTCTATGCCAGCGTACGTCTCGACATCCGTCGTGTCACAAGCCTTAAGGATGGCGACGAGGTCATTGGCAACCAGGTGAGAGTGAAGGTGGTGAAAAACAAGGTGGCTCCACCATTCAGAAAGGCTGAGTTTGAAATTACATTCGGTGAAGGCATCTCAAAGGTGGGAGAAATTCTCGACCTTGGAGTGGAATATGGTATCATACAAAAGAGCGGCAGTTGGTTCTCATACAACGACACACGACTGGCTCAAGGTCGCGATGCCGCTAAAAATGTGATAAAAGACAATCCAGAACTTGCCGAAGAGCTTGAGGCAAAAATAATGCAAGCTATTGAGGATAAGTAATAATTTAGGAGTTAAGGAGTTAATCCCCTTAACTCCTTAACTCCTTATTTAAATCTTTCTTCCGTTTTTACCGAACTTCACCACATTTCCGTTCTTATAATACCAAGTGGTGATACCGTTCTTGCTCTTTACGGTCTTTATCGGATCGCCAATGGCCAGTCTTACCTCTGCCATGGTGAATCCCTTTGCCAGTCGTCCTTGGCGAATGAGCTGCATGTTTTTCGAAGAGATATTCTTGCCGGCAGTGCCTTCGCCGAAGAGGAAGCCGTAGTAGTTTTCCTTCTTGCCGTCAATGTCGCCAGCCACGTAGGTGTTTTTGAATGTCACTTCCAGGAAATACTGGTAGCCGTCTTTGGCGCTTTGCAGGGTCATCTTCACATAGTTGCTGTTGTCGATGGGCTCAATCTTCTTGATGGTAAACTGTGACAGGCGAGCCATTCTCACCTTCTGTCCCATCAGGTCAACCATATCTACTGCGTATTTAGTGTAAACATGACGGCCAATATATTGGTCGTACGATTTTGCCATGTCCTTCTTGGCGTCGTCGAGTGCAAACGAACCGTAGAAGAGGTTTTTGGCCTTCTTCATGATAAACTCGTCGTCGCGCATGCCGCAGTTGGTCTTACTCATGGCCACATTCTGGAAAAACTGGTTGCCATCGCTGTCTTCCACAATAATCTTCACAGGAAAACTTCTTGTGCCAACTCCTATGGCCACCACTTTCACCTCCTTGTTTATGTCAACGGCCACTTCCTTACAGCCGTCACTGTCGTAGTCGGTGTCAACAAAGAATTCTGTGGTGCGGGTGTAGAGCGTTGAACCCATCAGCAGTTCGCGAGCCTTGTCCACATCGCCCAGATAGGCTAATGTGGGCACGCCAAGCTTCAGGTAGCAGTAGTCGTCAAACGTGCCGTTGGGTATGGGGTAGTAGTAGTCGTTGTTGTCGTCCTCGCAGTGGAAGTTCACGAGGGCGGTACCGTCCTTTGCCACACTGTGTCCCTTGTACACCATAATCTTGTGCTTTAGTTTTCCGCAGCTTACGTCACGGTTGGTCTTGGCATCGCAAAATGCTCCCACCACAAGGTCATACTTCTCTGGCATAACCATGAATCTCATGCCTTCCGTCCAGTTGCATAGTTTCAGATGCTTGAAGTTTGAACCAATGAAGTCGGTTGGTTCCTCGGCAGCCTCCTCAGCAGCCTGTTCGTTGGCGGTCACAGTTGATTCGGCCTTCTTGGCCCCCTTTGTCTTGACAATGTACGAGTTTTGAGCCACGGCTCCCATGACAGTCAAAGCCATGCAAAATGCTGAAAAATATCTTTTCATCGATCTCAAAATTTAATGTTCTACGAAGTGATAATTCGTCTAAAGTAAGTTTTGCACACAAAAGTACTACATTATTTTATATAAGCAAACAAACGAATCTTTTTTTTAGATATATTTAACGCTTATGCTTGGTGTTATTAATCATGATAGCTGAATTATTACCTCGTATGACAAAATGTCAGTCGTTTGTCAGTTGGCACGCCCTTTGCCGTTTCCAAAAGTGAGAGCGGGAAAATAATCGTCGCTTTCATCAATAATAAACAAGAATAATAACAAAAAAAAGAATAGAATTATGGGAAAGATTATTGGAATCGACTTAGGAACAACTAATTCATGTGTTGCCGTATTCGAAGGCAACGAACCAGTTGTAATCGCCAACAGCGAAGGCAAGCGCACTACTCCTTCGGTAGTTGGTTTTGTTGAAGGCGGTGAGCGTAAGATTGGAGACCCTGCAAAGCGTCAGGCAATCACCAACCCGAAGAACACCGTATACAGTATCAAGCGCTTCATGGGCGAGACCTATGAGCAGACTGCCAAGGAAGTAAGCCGCGTGCCCTTCTCGGTTGTCAACTAGGGTGGGTATCCACGTGTTGACATCGACGGACGCAAGTACACTCCACAGGAAATCTCGGCCATGGTGCTCCAAAAGATGAAGAAGACTGCCGAGGACTATCTCGGACAGGAGGTGACCGACGCTGTAATCACCGTACCTGCATATTTCTCCGACTCTCAGCGTCAGGCTACAAAGGAAGCAGGACAGATTGCAGGCCTTAACGTTCGCCGTATCGTCAACGAGCCTACAGCAGCCGCTCTTGCCTATGGTGTTGACAAGGCCAACAAGGATATGAAGATTGCCGTGTTCGACCTCGGTGGCGGTACATTCGATATCTCTATCCTCGAGTTCGGTGGCGGTGTGTTTGAAGTACTCTCCACCAATGGTGACACTCACCTTGGAGGTGACGACTTCGACCAGGTAATCATCGACTGGCTCGTACAGGAGTTCAAGAACGACGAGGGTGCCGACCTCACTGGCGACCCAATGGCAATGCAGCGTCTGAAGGAGGCTGCCGAAAAGGCAAAAATCGAGCTTTCAAGCTCTACATCCACAGAGATCAACCTGCCTTACATCATGCCGGTAGGCGGTGTGCCAAAGCACCTCGTGAAGACTCTCACTCGTGCCAAGTTCGAGCAGCTTGCCCACTCTCTTATCCAGGCATGTCTCGTTCCTTGCCAGAACGCTATGCGTGATGCCAAGCTGAACACTGCTGATATTGACGAGGTAATCCTCGTGGGCGGTTCAAGCCGTATTCCTGCCGTGCAGACTCTCGTGAAGAACTACTTCGGCAAGGAGCCTTCAAAGGGTGTTAACCCCGACGAGGTGGTAGCCGTAGGTGCCTGCATCCAGGGTGCCATCCTCAACAAGGAAGGTGGAGTAGGCGACATCGTACTGCTCGACGTTACTCCTCTTACCCTCGGTATCGAGACCATGGGTGGCGTGATGACCAAGCTCATCGAGGCCAACACCAC
>CALZAP010000107.1 GCA_945614335.1 uncultured Prevotella sp. | reverse complement strand
ACGGTATCTGGGAATGACATTGACTCGAGAACGATAGGATGAGCCTCGTCGCAGAGTGTGTCACCAGTGCGGATATCCTTGAAACCTACACCAGCGCCGATGTCGCCGGCGTCGATAGAGTCCATAGGTATTTCCTTGTTGGAGTTCATCTGGAACAGACGGCTGATACGCTCTTTCTTGCCTGAGCGAGAGTTGAAGACGTATGAGCCAGCCTCAACCTTACCTGAGTAAACGCGGAAGAACACCAGACGTCCCATGTATGGGTCAGTGGCAATCTTGAATGCGAGTGCTGCGGTAGGATCTGTCTCACTTGGCTTACGTGTTTCCTCTTCCTCAGTGTCAGGGTTAGTACCTGTGATATTCTCGATATCCATTGGAGAAGGAAGGAATGCGCAAACATAGTCGAGCAGAGGCTGAACACCCTTGTTCTTGTATGAAGAACCGCAAATCATAGGAGTGCACTCCATTGCGACTGTACCCTTGCGTACTGCAGCGATGATTTCCTCCTCAGTGATTGAAGAAGGATCGTCGAAGTACTTCTCCATGATAGCCTCGTCGTACTCAGCGGCAGCTTCGAGGAGCTTGTTGCGCCACTCGTCGCACTCATCCTGCAGGTCAGCAGGAATATCCTCCACGTCGTACTCTGCGCCCATGGTCTCGTCGTGCCACAGGATAGCCTTCATCTTGATAAGGTCAACGACGCCCTTGAAGTTTTCCTCAGCGCCGATAGGCACCTGGAGTACAACAGGGTTGGCACCGAGGATGTCCTTCATCTGCTGTACTGTCTCGAAGAAGTCAGCACCTGAACGGTCCATCTTGTTTACGTAACCTATACGTGGCACGTTGTACTTGTCGGCCTGGCGCCAAACAGTCTCAGACTGAGGCTGAACGCCGTCGGCAGCGGAGTAAGTGGCAACGGCACCGTCAAGAACACGGAGAGAACGCTCAACCTCAGCAGTGAAGTCAACGTGTCCCGGAGTGTCGATCAGGTTGATCTTATAGCTCTGGTTCTTGTAAGTCCAGTTACATGTGGTGGCGGCAGAAGTGATAGTGATACCACGTTCCTGCTCCTGAGCCATCCAGTCCATGGTAGCTGCACCGTCGTGAACCTCACCGATTTTGTGGGTCTTACCAGTGTAGAAGAGAATACGCTCTGATGTTGTTGTCTTACCGGCATCGATGTGAGCCATGATACCGATGTTACGAGTCAAATGTAAGTCGCGGTTTGCCATTTTCTTTTTACCTTATTATTAATAATTAGAATCTGAAATGAGCAAACGCACGGTTAGCCTCGGCCATACGGTGCATATCTTCCTTACGCTTGTATGCTCCACCCTGGTTGTTGAAAGCGTCCATAATCTCGGCAGCGAGCTTGTCGGCCATAGACTTGCCGCTACGCTTGCGTGCGAAGTTGATCATGTTCTTCATAGAGATGCTTTCCTTACGGTCAGGACGTATTTCAGTAGGAACCTGGAATGTGGCACCACCGATACGGCGGCTCTTTACCTCCACCTGAGGAGTGATATTGTCGAGGGCAGTCTTCCAAATTTCGAGTGCAGACTTTTCCTCGTTGCTCATTTTTCCCTTGACGGTTTCAAGGGCCTTGTAGAAGATCTCATACGAAATAGACTTCTTACCATCGTACATAAGATGGTTAACAAACTTTGAGACCTTCTGGTCGTTGAAAACTGGATCCGGAAGGATCACGCGCTTCTTTGGTTTTGCTTTTCTCATTTTGTTTTTTAATGAAAATATTCTGCTTGGGGCTGTTCGTTTTTTTGTTCTTCAACACTCTCACCTGAGTATTTACTCAACCTTTTAATAACAATTCTCCAGCAAAACTAATTAATAAATGTAGTCCTTTGGGCTTTGTAACCTTCTCCGGCTATTTACTTCTTTGCCTTTGGACGCTTAGCTCCGTACTTTGAACGGCGCTGGGTGCGGTTTGCCACACCGGCTGTATCAAGCGTTCCACGAACGATGTGATAACGTACACCAGGGAGGTCCTTAACACGACCGCCACGTACTAACACGATTGAGTGCTCCTGCAAGTTGTGTCCCTCTCCTGGGATGTAAGAGTTAACCTCTTTCTGGTTTGTCAGACGCACACGGGCAACTTTACGCATTGCCGAATTAGGCTTCTTAGGTGTTGTGGTGTAAACACGCACACAAACGCCACGACGCTGCGGACATGAGTCCAAAGCTGGCGACTTGCTCTTGTCAACAAGCACCTTTCTGCCTTTTCTTACCAATTGTTGAATTGTAGGCATTGTTCTTTATTTTTTATGTTATTATATATTTTGTATATTTTCTACTTGATACATCAAGGCCTAAATAGACCTTTTGGGCTGCAAAGGTACAACATTTTGGCGAAAACACCTAATAAATAGACAATAAATTCGAAAATGACCATAAAAATTTATCGTTTGATAGTGTTTTTTAACGTTTTATTAGATAAATTGCTTGTTTTTTTGCATCATTTCCCTACTTGCGAGTGAAATACTTGTTAGTCTTCACGATGGCAGGCAAGAGCCGCTTATAGTATTATAATATGTTACAAAAGCAACTGTTTTGTGATAAATTAACTCTACGGGAAATGCGTTTTCCGAATATTTTCCTTACTTTTGCACTGACTAAAAAATGAGATAAAAACTATGATAACAGTATTTGTAATGAGCACATGTCCTGACTGTGCACGCATAGAGGCACAAATAAAGGACAATCCAAACTATCGCGTCATCGACATCGGCGCACACGTAAGAAACCTAAAGGCATTCCTTCAGCTGCGCGACAACAACCCCACATTCTCGGCAGCGAGGCAGATGGGCTTCGTCGGCATCCCTTGCTTTGTGCTTGAGAACGGCACGGTGACACTGTCTACTCTTGAAGCTGGCATTGGGGCGAAGCCGGCAGAAAACGCCTCATGTAACATCGACGGTTCTGGTTGCTGACACATGAGTACCATGTCAGACCGCGTAAAAGAATTGCAGGCTCAGCTCACTTCCGACTGTGAAGTATGCTGTTCGCAAGGCATGCTCGACACATTTCCCGACGCACTGCACGTCAGCTTTTGGGTAGAGCACATAGGCATCATTGTGTGCCACCGCGGTCACTTCTCTTTCATGACAGGCGAGGAGACCCACAAGGCAGTAAGCGGAAAGACGGTGTTTATCAACCGCGAGGAATATTTCCACATAACGGAAAGCTCACCCGACTGCCTCTACTCCTTGCTTTTCTATAGAGTGGACTCCATACGCGACTTGCTCGGAAACACCGTGACGGGCATGAAATTCTGGGAGGTGCTCAATCCCACCTCATGCCAGATAGTCGACACCGCGGCCACATCCGGCCTTAACCGGTATATCGACATGCTGTCGTCGCTTCCAGAGAACAGTTCCGACGTGTTCATTGAGAAAGAGAGACTGTTGCTCATGCTCTCGCTCACCTACCACCTGTGCTCCTTGTTCAGCAGGCTGTTAGGGTCGAGCCAGTCGGCACCGGCACGCCAGACCGACATTTACATAAACTTCATACAGTTGGTCGGGCGGTATTACGACAAGCACCGGGGAGTCGCCTTCTATGCCGACAAGCTGTGCCTTTCGCCAAAATACCTTTCGTCGATAGTGAAAAGCGTGTCGGGCATGACAGTACAGCAGCACGTCTTCAAGGCTATCGTCAGGCGCAGCATCTTTCTGATGAACAATACCGACAAGAGCGTAAAACAGATATCCGACTCGCTAAGTTTCCCCAATCCCTCAGCGTTCGGCACTTTCTTCAAGAAACAAACCGGCCTGTCGCCACGACATTTCAGGAAAGAGAACAACAGAAAGACAAAACAGTAAAAACAGAAACCACTCGTCAAGGTCTAATGCCCTTAACGAGTGGTTTTATTATTGTCAGTTCTTACGTCCTATGTAGAACACGTATCCATAATAGTCGTGATAACGGGAATACATCTCAGCCTCACGCCTCATATTGTCCACCAAGTCCATGGCAGTGGAATTGTCGGGATGGCGCTGCAGAAACAACCGTTGTGCTTCCTTCTGTGGCTCATAGAAGTTGAGCGTCCAGCACTCTTCCGGCAACACGAATGTGCCTACATCCTTATATCCGGCCTTTCTCATCTGTTCCACCTTATTATATATGTAGTCTATCTCAGGATAGGCGTCGGTCCAGAAACGGGTTATTTCTTCCGGGTGGTCGTCGCGTAGCCATGAAGCCTCGCTTACGGCAATCCATCCACCTGTCTTCAGGTAGTCGTGCCAGAGGTTTATGCCATGTTCAAAGCCAATGTTATATATGGCGCCTTCGCTCCATATCACGTCTATCGACTCTTTTTCGAACGGCAGGTTTCCCATGTCGCCTACAACGCCTTCCACCCTGTCGCCTACGCCCTCGGCACGGCATTT
This sequence comes from uncultured Prevotella sp., assembly GCA_945614335.1. Classification (GTDB taxonomy): domain Bacteria; phylum Bacteroidota; class Bacteroidia; order Bacteroidales; family Bacteroidaceae; genus Prevotella. Next base: position 1,505 of record CALZAP010000107.1, on the reverse strand, counting down.
CTCCATTGTCTTTTCTATAAAGAGCGGAAAGAGGTCGAGTGCCTTCACCCTTGCCTTGGTGTTAAGGGCGAGCTGCACTGTCTGGCTTCCGCAGCCGCAGCCGAGGTCGACGATGACAGCCTCCTCACCGAGGTCTCCCACCATGCCCAATGCCTTTCTGGTGACATCGTCGCTGCCAGGTCCCTGACGTTTGATACTGGAGAAATATTCGCAGATGAGCGAGAAATCGAAATCATGAATTGACGATTCGTTGTTGTCGGCAACAGTGTTGTTGCCATTAATGTTATCTTTGTTCATTATTGTAAAGTTTGGTTTAAAAAAATATATAGAAATAACTCTTCGACGACATTCAGCCTTCGAAGAAACCTAAGGGATAACCTCCGTGACGCAATCAGCCACGGAGGTTATTTACTTTACAATATCCATGTTTTGTTTAATCATCCGTCGGCAAAGGTACAACAAAATCCTGAACCTGCCAAACATTTTTGTTACTTTTTCCAAATTTACTTTGTTTTCCCGTTTTTTCTTGTATGGTTTATTATTTTTTTGTAACTTCGCAGCCGAAACCCCGTAACAACGCTTTATGACTAATATACATATAATAGGTGGAAAGGCGGGAGCAATGTTCTGGCTCTATATGGTTGCCGCTACTGTAGTACAGATTATCTGCGGCAACATAGACGTAAGCATCTTCGCCTTTCCAGTAGGGTTTGCATTGGGTGCGGCAGGCTTGGCCATTGTATATGTGGCAGAACACGAGTGGGGACAGCATAAGGCCGTTGCCGTCGTGAGATCGCCCAAGGCATCACGCCTGCTGCTCGGACTCACAGCCACCTTTACCATAGCAGGAGGTATGGTGCCCCAGTTTGCCGACTTCACCACCACTTGGCCTTTCTTGGCCCTTATCGCCGCCTTGGAGATGCACCTTGCATTGGTGATAATACACAGGCTAAGGTCATTCCATTTCCGGCACGACCTTTCCTTCATGCTTGTACACATAGGCTTGTGGCTTGCCCTGTTCAGCGGCATGGCTGGAGCTGGCGACACGCGGAAAAGCGACATTCTGGTTCCGGCACTACCAGTGGACCACTCCCCTCGCCTACTCTCGTTTCATATCGAGAAAAATCCGTCCGACGGCTCTCCCGTGCAGTATTCCGCCGAAGTACTTTTCGACGGCGACACCATTAGCCTTGCCGTCAACAGCCCCTACCATGCAAGCTTGGCCGAAGACCTTTATCTCGTGGATTTCAACTCCGATATGATAACTGGCGAAACGGTCTGTTGCGTGCTGCAAAAGGTAAGGCAGCCTTGGAAATACCCCATGCTTGCGGGCATTGTGTCGCTACTTGCCGGCACGATGGCCATGCTGGCACAAAGGAGGAAGGAGGTGGAGAGATGATCTCATGGGACATGTTTCTTCCGTTTGCCATCGTGTCGGCCATACTATGGTTTATGGGCACTGTGGCTGCCTTTAGGCAAAAAGAGGGCGTCAGCAGGTTTTGTGT
>CALZAP010000106.1 GCA_945614335.1 uncultured Prevotella sp. | reverse complement strand
GTAAAAAAATGATAAATACCAAGTATTTTAAGTATTTTTTTGTCTTTTGTGACCTTTTATTGGTATTTCAACACTCATTTGCACATGATTTTGCCACGATATATGCCATTGTCCATGCCGCTTGCAAATTAAAACCGCCTGTGATGGCATCAACGTCGAGCACTTCTCCTGCAAAGAATAGCCCCTTGTGTTTCTTGCTCTCAAGAGTAGACGGGTTTATGTTCGACAAGGCTATTCCTCCGCATGTGACAAACTCGTCCTTAAAGCGGTTTTTGCCATTTACATTGAAAGTGTGGCTTGACAGGCATGAGGCAAGTCTGTGTAGACCTTTCTTGCCGATCTCTGCCCAGCGCATGTGTTCCTTTAAACCACATTCATTGAGAATGAACAGCCAAAGCCGGCTGTTGAGTTGCTGTGGATAGATGCTCTGAACTTGTTTTTGTGGATGCCTTATTATGATGTCGTTCAAGTAGTTGAGAATATATTCCTCGCGTTCTCCTCCAAACCAGTTTACTACTATTGTCGTCTGATAGTCATGCTCGTTAAGGTAGCGTGCGGCATAAGACGAGAGTTTGAGAATGGCAGGTCCGCTGAGTCCCCAGTGTGTAATGAGAATCGGACCGTCGGCTTTCATCTTTGTACCTGCAATGGCTGCTGTCACGTTTTCCACTACAGTGCCCATGAGTTGTGTGATGGGTTGGGAGGGGAGGCAGAGGCTGAAGAGTGAGGGTACAGGGGGAATTATTTCCAGGTTGAGCTTGTCAAACATTCTGAGACCTTCTTTCTTGGGACTGCCGCCGGTAGTGACAATCACGTGCGATGCAGGATATAGGACTGTTCCTGTCGGGGACATGACTTCGAGGCTATATCTGTTTTCCTGTTCCTTTTCATTATATGTGATGTTTGTCACCTTGTGCCCTGTTTTCAGTTCCACGCCATTTTTTCTCATAAGGGAAATCAAAGTGTTCACAATCTCCATTGCGTCTTGCGATAGGGGGAAGACACATTGGTCGGGTTGTGTGGCAAGGCGTACTCCTGCTTTCTCAAACCACAGGCAGGTGTCTTTGTTGCTGAATTCCTTCAGCAGTCGTTTCATAAGCCTTGCGCCTCTTGGGTATACAGAGTCAATGCTACTTACTTCCATGAAGCTGTTGGTGAGGTTGCATCGTCCGCCTCCAGTGACCGCTACTTTGGCAAGAGGTTTTTTGCCACCTTCAAAAACTGTTACTTTTGAGTGAGGCAGACGTCGCTTAATCTCTATTGCCGCAAAGCATCCGGCAGCTCCGGCTCCAATGATGGCTATATTCATGTTTAGGGTGTTGAAAAAGAGAAGAAAAGAAAATGCAAGTTGTTGTTGAGGTATAGAAAAAAGCCGCAGGCGATCCTGATGCAGAAGCGCCTGCGGCAAAATTATGAGTTGTTGTGGATTATTTCTCCAGCAAGATGTTCATCATCTCAACTGCAGCCTTGGCAACAGATGTGCCAGGGCCGAAGATGGCGGCAACGCCAGCCTGATAGAGGAAGTCATAGTCTTGTGCGGGAATTACACCGCCGGCGATGACCATGATGTCCTCGCGACCCAACTTCTTCAACTCGTCGATGAGCTGCGGAACGAGAGTCTTGTGACCTGCTGCAAGAGAAGAGACACCCACTACGTGAACGTCGTTCTCAACAGCTTCGCGGGCAGCCTCGGCCGGAGTTTGGAACAATGGACCCATGTCGACGTCGAAACCGCAGTCGGCATATCCTGTTGCAACTACCTTTGCTCCACGGTCGTGACCGTCCTGACCCATCTTGGCGATGAAGATACGTGGGCGACGACCTTCCTTCTGTGCAAACTCTTCTGTGAGCTGACAAGCAACTTCGAAGTCCTTGTCGTTCTTGCTTTCTGATGAATACACGCCTGATATTGTTCTGATTACTGCCTTGTAACGTCCTACTACCTCTTCGCAGGCGTCACTGATTTCTCCCAATGTACAACGCAACTTGGCGCACTCTACAGCCTGTGCGAGCAGGTTGCCTTCGCCAGTGCGAACAATCTCTGTGAGCTTCTTGAGGGCTGCCTGGCATGCCTCCTCGTCGCGGGCGGCACGAACTTTGGCAAGGCTCTCCTCCTGCTGCTTGCGCACTGCAGTGTTATCCACTTCGAGAATGTCGATAGGATCCTCGTGGTCGAGACGGTACTTGTTGGTGCCGACGATGGTCTGCACGCCTGAGTCGATACGGGCCTGAGTGCGTGCGGCAGCCTCCTCGATACGCATCTTGGGCACACCGGTCTCGATAGCCTTGGCCATACCGCCGAGCTTCTCGATTTCCTGGATGTGCTCCCATGCCTTGTGCACGAGTTCGTTGGTGAGGGTCTCAACATAGTAAGAACCTGCCCATGGGTCGATGTGCTTGCACACCTTGGTCTCGTTCTGGATATAGATTTGGGTGTTACGTGCGATACGAGCCGAGAAGTCGGTAGGCAGGGCGATGGCCTCGTCGAGGGCGTTGGTGTGGAGCGACTGGGTGTGACCCAATACGGCTGCCATAGCCTCGATACAAGTTCGGCCCACGTTGTTGAACGGATCCTGCTCGGTGAGCGACCATCCTGAGGTCTGAGAGTGGGTACGCAGTGCGAGCGACTTCGGGTTCTTTGCGCCGAAGCTCTTCACAATCTTTGCCCACAGCAGACGACCTGCACGCATCTTGGCAATCTCCATGAAGTGATTTACGCCGATAGCCCAGAAGAATGACAGACGGGGAGCGAAGGCATCCACGTCGATACCTGCGTTCACACCGGCGCGGAGATACTCCATGCCGTCGGCAAGAGTGTAAGCCAACTCGATGTCTGCCGTAGCACCAGCCTCCTGCATGTGATAGCCGGAGATGGAGATTGAGTTGAACTTAGGCATGTTCTGGGATGTATATTCGAAGATGTCGGCGATAATCTTCATTGAGAATGCAGGCGGATAGATATAGGTGTTGCGCACCATGAACTCCTTGAGGATGTCGTTCTGGATAGTACCGGCCATCTCCTCAAGTTTGGCTCCCTGCTCCAATCCTGCCACGATATAGAAGGCGAGGATAGGCAACACGGCTCCGTTCATAGTCATCGACACTGACATCTTGTTGAGTGGAATACCGTCGAAGAGCACCTTCATGTTCTCCTCGTTACAGATAGACACACCAGCCTTACCAACATCACCTACCACGCGCTCGTTGTCGGGGTCGTAGCCACGGTGTGTGGGGAGGTCGAATGCCACCGACAGACCCTTCTGACCAGAGGCAAGGTTACGGCGATAGAACGCGTTAGACTCCTCGGCGGTGGAGAATCCTGCATACTGGCGGATAGTCCACGGGCGGAACGGGTACATCATTGAATACGGACCGCGGAGGAAGGGAGGAATACCGGCAGCGAAGTCGAGGTGCTCCATGCCTTCGAGGTCTTCTTTTGTATATACGGGCTTTACTTCGATATGCTCGGGAGTTTTCCAGTTGGGAGCAATACCGTTAGCCTTCTGCCACTCGGCACCATTCTCGTTCTTGATGCCGGCGTAAATATTGATATCTTTAAAATTCTTTCTCATGACTATTCAAAACTTTAGATTCCCAACTTCTGGTTATATTCCTTTAGAGTCTCAAGCACATTGCAACGCACATGGATGAAGTTCTCGATGCCGGCGGCCTTGAGGTCGTCCATGCAGGCGGGAGCACCAGCCACGATGAACATGGCGCGACCGTCGAGATACTTGAATGCAGGCACTGCATATTCTGCATACTCGTCGTCGCTCGAGCAGATGACAACAATGTCGGCACCTGCAGCCAAGGCAGCGTCAACACCCTCCTCGACAGTCTTGAAGCCGAGGTTGTCGATTACCTTATAGCCGGCACAGGCGAGGAAGTTGCAACTGAACTGGGCACGGGCCTGACGCATGGCGAGATTGCCAATGGTGAGCATGAAGGCCTTTGGAGTCTTGCCGCTCTCCTCCACAGCGATGCGGAGGTCTTCGAAGTCGGCAGCGAGACGTGTGGCGGAAATCTTCTTCAGCGGAGTCTCCTCTGCATTAGAGCAAGAGCAGCAGCATTTCTTGGCGCGCTTGCCTTCGGAGAGTTCTGTGAAGTTCGGGAACTGGTTGGTGCCGAGCAGGAACTCCTTGCGCTTGGCGGCGTCGCCGTGACGCTTCTGGTTGGTGGCGTTGATGTCGTCCTGTACAGAACCAGCCTTGGCAGCGGCGAGGAATCCTCCCTCATCCTCCACCTTGAGGAATATCTTCCATGCGGCATCAGCGAGCGAGTTGGTGAGTTCCTCGATGAAGTAAGAACCGGCCGACGGGTCAACGACCTTGTCGAAGTGGCTCTCTTCCTTGAGAAGGAGCTGCTGGTTGCGTGCTATGCGCTCTGAAAAGTCTGTTGGAGCCTGGTATGCGTCATCAAATGGACGGACCACAATAGAATAAACTCCGGCAAGTGCAGCCGACATGGTCTCGGTCTGGGTGCGGAGCAGGTTGACATAGCTGTCGAACACTGTCATATTATAAGAAGATGTGGTGGCGTTGACCATCATCATGCAAGCACATTCACACTTTGGCTCATACTGCTTAACGATTTCTGCCCAAAGCATACGTGCAGCACGGAACTTTGCAATCTCCATGAAGTAGTTCTCGGAGATACCCATGTTGAACTTGATCTTGCTTGCTGCGAGAGTAGGCTCCACTCCTGCCTCAACCATCTGCTGCAGATATTCGTTACCCCACGCCAAGGCATAGCCCAGTTCCTGTACGATATATGCGCCGGAGTTGTTGAGAGCCTCAGAGTTGACGGCGATGCAGCGGAAGAAGCGGTAGTCCTTCAGCAGTTCCACGAGTTCCTTTGCCTTGGCAACCATCTCGGTGGCGTCCTTGCCCTTCATGAGAATCTTCTCGATGGGGTCGAAGGCGATAGAACCGTTAATCTTCTCCTTGTCGTAGCCCTTCTTCTCGAAATAAGCCACGAGAATCTGAGCCAGTTCGAGAGTGTGGCACTGGCAGGTTGAGAAGTTTACATCGATGCACTCAAGGCAGATGCCCTCAAGGAGAGTGTCGATGAACTCGGCGCTCACGTCGCTGCCCTTAATGTTGAATCCCAAGGAGTCGATACCCTTGTTTAGGATGTCGAGAGCCTTGGCATTTGCAGCCTTGGCGTCGTCGGCAACGATGTTCTGACGAACGCGCCATACATTGTTGTCCTTCTTGTTACCACGTACGAATGGGAACTCTCCCGGCAGGGCGTTGGGGGTTGCAAGACCCTCGATGTCCTCCCTGCGGTAGAAAGGCTGCATGTCGAAGCCCTCATTGGTTCTCCATACCAACTTCTTGTTGAAGTCTGCACCTTTCAGGTCGACCTGAATCTTGTCAAGCCACTCCTGCTTAGTGGGTGCTGTAAACTCGGTAAAGAGTTTTTCCTTAATGTCTGACATAGTCGGTTGTTTTTAATTATTATATAAGTTTATTGCTATCCTCATAGACGTATTATCCCGTTGAAGATTAATTCCAACTTTCATGGCACTTCTTGGGCATGGTATCTTTCATGCTTCGGAAATGCGGTGCAAAGATAGCGAATAATTTTTGTATTTATATAAAAACTGAAAGAAAATTGTGTAAAATTGTGAAATATTCAAAAAGTTGGCCCTTCTTTTAAAAATTGTTGCACAAAAATTATAAAATGAGTAATATTTTGGCTAATTTTGCACCGCAAAAATTATATATACAATATGGAATGGCTAATTAATCTTTTCACCTCAACGGAATCGGTAGCCCATATTGCGCTTTTATACGCCTTAGTAATAGCTATAGGAGTGCTGTTGGGCAAAGTGAAGTTTGGAGGTATCGCTTTGGGCGTGACATTCGTCCTCTTTGCTGGTATCGTCGCCGGACACTTCGGTTTGACGGCACCTGTTAACATCATTACATTTATCCAGGACTTCGGTCTTATCCTGTTTGTCTTCATGATTGGATTGCAGGTGGGTCC
>CALZAP010000105.1 GCA_945614335.1 uncultured Prevotella sp. | reverse complement strand
TGGCACGGCGACTTCCGCGACTTCAAAAAGTTAGGAAAGCCAAGACTGTTTTTCGGCGTGGCACCTGGCTGCATGGACTCTATGGTGAACAAATACACCGCCAACAGACGCCTAAGATCGGAAGACGCTTACAGCCCGGACGGAAGGCACGACATGCGACCGGAATATCCCACCATCGTCTACACACAGATTCTCAAACAGCTATATCCCGAAGTGCCTGTGGTGCTGGGCGGGATAGAGGCTTCCATGCGTCGGCTCACACACTACGACTACTGGCAAGACCGACTGCGCCCATGCATTCTCTGCGACAGCCATGCCGACATGATAATATACGGTATGGGCGAGAAACCAACAATGGAACTTTGCAGAAGACTCGACGAGGGATATGCCATTGGAGACATCACCGACATTCCGCAAACCGTATATCTTGCCGACAGAAATGACGTGCCGGCTGCTGTGGGCACAACAGACATTGTGCTCAACAGCCACGAGACGTGCATGAAAGACAAAAGGGCAGAAGCAGAAAACTACAGGCACATAGAAGAGGAGTCGAACAAGATGCACGCATCGAGACTGCTGCAGGACGTGGGACGGAAAACCGTAGTGGTGAATCCACCCTACCCTCCCATGACCACAGAAGAACTCGACGCCTCCTTTGACCTGCCCTACACCCGACTGCCTCATCCAAAATACAAAGGCAAGAGAATACCGGCTTACGAGATGATAAAATTCTCGGTGAACATTCATCGTGGATGCTTCGGAGGATGCGCCTTCTGCACCATTTCAGCCCACCAGGGAAAATTCATCACATGCCGATCGAAGGAAAGCATACTGAAAGAAGTGAGACAGGTGATGGAAATGCCTGACTTCAAAGGTAACCTGTCTGACCTCGGCGGGCCATCGGCTAACATGTATGGCATGGGCGGACGAAACAAAAAGGCATGCGAGAAATGCGCAAGACCAAGCTGCATCAACCCTCAAATATGTCCAAACCTCAATACCGACCATACAAAGCTCATCGACATCTACCGCTCGGTGGACGCCCTGCCTGGCATCAAAAGAAGCTATATAGGAAGCGGTGTGCGCTACGACTTGCTACTTCACAGGTCGAAAGACGAAAACGCCAACCGCGCCGCGGCTGAATATACCCGCGAACTGATAGAGCGGCACGTAAGCGGACGACTGAAAGTGGCGCCAGAACATGTGGCGGACAACGTGTTGAGACTGATGAGAAAGCCGCCGTTCCAGCAGTTCCGCGACTTCAAGCGCTTGTTTGACAGAATAAACACAGAATGCGGACTGAGACAGCAAATCATACCATACTTCATATCCAGCCACCCTGGATGCCGCGAAGAGGACATGGCGGAACTGGCCGTGATAACAAAAGGCCTCGACTTCCATCTCGAACAGGTGCAGGACTTCACCCCTACCCCAATGACCATCAGCACTGAGGCTTGGTATACGGGATATGACCCATACACGCTCGAACCGGTATTCAGTGCCAAGACCCAAGAAGAAAAACTTCGCCAACGACAGTACTTCTTCTGGTACAAGCCAGAGATGCGTCGCGACATTGAACGCTCGCTGAGGGCAATAGGACGTGCAGACCTCATCGCAAAGCTATGGAACAACACGCCACAGCGAACTGCTCTTGACACGACAAGGCACAAAAGCCAACAAACAAAAAACAAGAATGGAAATAATAGAACAACAGACAATAGGGAAAGACCCAAAGGGCAAAAGCGAAGACCTTATCGTAACGACCGATGACTTCATCGCCGTGATAGACGGAAGTACGAGCAAGACAAAGAGAAGGGTGAGATGGTGGTTGTCTAACGGACGATGCGCGGCAAAGACAGTGGCAAAATACATAAGACGAATGCCAGCGAAAACTACCTCGGCTGAGTTTTGCAAGGGTGTGACCGCTGCCATTGCAAGCAAATATGGCCGACGACACCGAGAACTCTACGCCAACCATCCCGAGGAACGCCTCACCGCTTCATGTATAGTATACAGCCGCCTAAGGCGTGAGATATGGATGATTGGCGACTGCCAATGTCTTATAGGCGACAACTATTTCGACAATCCGAAACCATCGGAAGCCGTAATGGCTGAAAAACGTGCAATGGAAGCAAGACGACTAATAGACGAAGGACGGGAGACGGTGGAAAGCCTGCTTAACCATGACATGGCACGCGAGGCGATACTGCCACTATTGATTGAAGAGATGAGAAACCAAAACGTGACGTATTCGGTAATTGACGGCTTCCCTATTCCAAGGCAGAAAGTGCGTGTCATTCCCCTCGACTTTAGCAAATGGACTATAGTGCTCGCCTCCGACGGCTATCCCTTCCTCCATCCTTCTTTGGAGGAATCGGAGCGCGCGCTGGCCGAACAACGCGAGCGAGACCCTTTGAATATAGACACTTTCAAAGCCACCAAAGCATTCAAAAAAGAATTTAACTCCTTCGACGACAGGGCATATATAAGGTTTAAGGTGTAAAAGAGGAGAGAGGAGTGTGGAGAGAGGAGTGAGATATGAACTGAGCCTCAATGAACTTCGGGCTTCGCTAAGTATTCTCACTCCTCTCTCCACACTCCTCACTCCTCTTTAAAATCACGCCTCAAAGTCAAGACAAGTGCGCTGTACTGTATAAGGACGCACTTTACTGTCGGCCACTGCCACGTGTGCAGGATGAACAGCATAAGCCTTCAGTGCCTCGGCGCTCTCAAGTGTACTGTCTAACATGACATCGCAGTTGGATGAATCCAAACGACCGTCGACGTTGACCTTTACATCCACAAGACCAGGCACCTTACCAAGAAGTCCTTCAAGACCTTCTTTTATACCTTTCTTAACAACAGCCTTCTCTTCGGCCGATAATTCTGGATTCAATGTCCAGAGAATAATGTGTTTAACCATAATGTATACTACTTTTTGTTATTGTTACTCTACCGTAACCTTCAATGGATTAGTGATACATTCGCTCTCCACACCCATACGAGCTGTCCACTCAAGCATGTTGCGGCAATCGTACTTGCTCCATGCAGAACCAAAGTAGTAGGTGAACGGCTCGTCGGCTTTCAGTCCCTTCTTCACTCCAAGGGCATGTCCGGCAGCACCATTCATTGGCTGGGAAAACATCTTCTTGCATGTGGTGATGCCATCGCCGGGGAACAAGGCTCCAACATAAATTTGGAAATTCTGACCCTGAGGATTGTCGGTAGGATCGGCGTAGAGCACTGCATGGCTGTCGAGCATAACGCTTTCTGTGTCCTCGCTATGGATTACCACACCAGAGCATACGTCAACAGGCTGTGTGATACCGCTATAGCTTACGGTCATGCGGTTGAGGTGACGTCCCTTGTCGAGACTCAGCACACGATGTTCTACAGCCTTGTCGCCATTCTTCAGTGTTGTCTCGCCATAGTCAAGGCGAACGGTAAAGCGCAGCGGGCCATTGTCGAGCAGTTCGTATGATGTGTAACAATATGGATATACGATGTCGTCGCCTTCGATTATGGCAGGGGCTCCACATCCGAGTGTAGGTCCAACCTTGTAGCAGTCGAGTCCGTTACCATGGTCGATATGGTAGCTTGTCTTCATCTCAAGAGCCTTTGCCTTTGCGGGATCTTTCTTCTTCAGTTCAGCGATGATTGGCTTTGTGGTGTCTTCAACAAAATAACGCTGTTCAACCACAAGCTCCGGTGTATTCTTCAACCACACGTCGTTGCCGAAAGCACGTTCGCCAGTCTTCTGGAGAGCAGGGCCATAGCAGCGGTAAGCGGCACGGTCGTTCTCCCATGCGATGTCGTCCACACGTTCAGGATACATACGTCCATAGCAAGTGTTGCGGTAAAGAGTAGGCTCACCCTTGGCAATGGTGAACACGGTCTTTCCGTTTGGACGTACGGCAGCCTCGACAAGCAGTTTTCCGTCGTAGGTGAGCTGGTAAGGCACTTGCTGTCCGAGGGCGTTGGTCACGACAAACTGGCGTCCGCCCTGGATGCCGAGACGAGAGAACACCTCTTTGGCGTCAATCTCAACCACTTCCTGTCGCTGGATGTCGTTAGTGTTGCTCACCACCAGTTTGAATGCCTTGTTGTCTGCAGGATTCACTGTAGCATCCTCGAAACGCACGCGCTCACAAGCTGCGAGCAGGAAAGCTCCAGTGCCGAAGTTGGTAACGTTCTTAACTCCAAGGAACTGGCCCTTGATGGCGCGGTCGCCGATAGGCTGCACATATCCTACAGTGCCGTCGGGCTGGAGTGCTGTCTCAGAGAGATACTTCCATGCGAGGTCTGCCACCGGCTGGTATTTCTCACGGTCGAGCAGTCCATGGTTCATACCCCAATAGAATCCGTAGGCGAAGAATGCAGTACCGCTGGTCTCATAACCTTCAGCCTGTTCGGGGTCGAGCATAGAGCGTGTCCAGTGTCCTTCCTTCTGCTGGCATGATGCCACACCTTCAGCAAGCTGGAGATAGCGCTGGAGGAAGAAGTCGCGGTGTTTGTAACATTCAGGCATGTCGGCAAGCACCTTTGCAAGTCCTGCCAGCACCCATCCGTTGCCACGAGCCCAGAAGTCTTTCTTTCCAAGGTCGGTCTTGTGTTTCGGATACACATATCGTCCGTCGCGGAAATAGAGTTTTGCCTCTGCGTCGAACATCAGTTCGTCGGCATAGCGGAGGTTGTCGTAGAGCTTGTCGAGATATTTCACGTCGCCAGTTGCCTTATACAACTTTGTGAACACCGGCATTACCATGTAGATGGCGTCAGCCCACCACCAATAGTCGTTTTCTTTTGAGTTCACCATGTATCCCATCACTTCCTTAGCCCTTGCTATTTTGTATGGGTCGGGGTTCATCTCATACATGTCGAGATATGTCTGGAAGCAAATCTGCCAGTCGCCGAAGAGCACATGCTGCATCGACTCGCCGTAGTTTTTGTAGAGCCACTTTGAATGGTCTGTTTCCGTGGCTCCGCTCCAGTGATTGTGACGTGCCCACTTGTCGCTGAACTCAAGATAGCGGGCGCATCCTGTGAGCTTATAGGCTTCCATGTTACCCGTAAAGTAGGCTGCGTCGTCCCAGAAGGAGCGCACCTCGGGTGAATTAGTAGACTGCCACTTGTCGTTCACCTTTTTCACGATTTCAATCGTTGGTACCGGCTGTGGCTGCACCTTAGTTTTTTTCTTTACCTTGGCTGATGCGGCCAATGGCAACAGCATCATTGCGCAGGCAATTACAGTAATTGTTTTTTTCATTTCAATAATTTTTTTATAAGTTGATAAATAAGTGAATTACTTCATCTCCTGATCAAACCACTTCATAATCTGCCTATAGAGATGGTTGCGGGTGTTGCCACCGCTTATGCCGTGGTTGCGGTTTACATATATGTTTTCCTTAAAGTCCTTGTCAGCCTGAACGAGAGCCTCTGAGTATTCTGCGCAGTTCTGGAAATGCACGTTATCGTCGGCTATGCCATGACAGATGAGTAGCGAGCCGTGGAGCTTTGAAGCACGCGCTATCGGGTTGACCTCATCATATCCAGAGGCATTCTCTTTCGGGGTGCGCATATAGCGTTCGGTATATATGGAGTCGTAGTATCGCCAGCATGTAGGCGGTGCCACGGCCACTCCGGCACGGAACACTGGGCGTCCCTCGCTCATGCTCATCAGCGTGTTCCATCCTCCGTAGCTCCATCCCCACATTCCAATGCGGTCTTTGTCCACATAGCTTTGTCTTCCAAGCCAGATGGCAGTCTCCACTTGGTCGGCCGACTCTTTTTCTCCAAGACGGAGATATGTACACTTCTCAAATTCAGCGCCTCGTCCGCCTGTACCGCGGTTGTCTACACAAACCACCACATATCCCTGCTGTGCCATATACTGCTCAAGGATGGCTCCCTGGCGTGCAGCACCTATACCCCAAGAGTTCAGGACCTGCTGACTGCCCGGTCCTCCATACTGGTACATGATGACTGGATAACGTTTAGAAG
>CALZAP010000104.1 GCA_945614335.1 uncultured Prevotella sp. | reverse complement strand
AATGCTTTTCGCGACATCGTGAGCCACGAGTATATCGACAAGACATCGCTGATACCATTAATCAACGCCACTCTCAACTCCGAGAACCGCTATAGTTGCGTTACCCGCTGCCGACGCTTCGGAAAGTCGATGGCGGCTAAGATGCTATGCGCATATTACGACAAGTCGTGCGACTCGCGAGAGTTGTTTGTGGGGTTGAAAGTAGAGCAGGACAAGTCGTTTGAGACATATCTCAACCGATATTGTGTGATTTATCTTGACGTGACCTCATTTACCGCCCGACCCGAACTCAGGGTAAACATCGTACGTAATATCCAGGATAAAATAATAAAAGAACTGAGGGATGAATTTCCAGACGTAAAGTATGATGAGGGTTTCGACCTTATGGATACCCTTGCCGCCATTCACCAAGCCACGGGCGAAAAGTTCTTTTTTATCATCGACGAGTGGGATGCCATCTGCCGTGAGTTTCCCGACCGTCAGAAGATGAAGGGCGACCCCGCATCGGTATCTCCTACCATTATGGACGAATATGTCATGCTGCTCCGCCGTTTATTCAAGACACAAGACTCCGACGAGGTTTTCGCAGGGGCTTATCTCACCGGCATCCTTCCCATTAAGAGATACAATACCGAGTCGGCACTGAACAATTTCTGCGAATATTCGATGATTGACCCAGCGTATCTTGCCCCATGCTATGGATTTACAGAGGATGAGGTGCGCGCATTGGCTAATCAGCACAATGCATCAATGGACAATCTAAAAATGTGGTTCGACGGATACACCATCGGTTCAGAGAAATCCATCTACAATCCTTATTCAGTGATGAGATCCCTGCAACGCGGTATATGCCGCAGCTATTGGACGACCACCGGGGCATACGACTCGGTAATCACTTATATACAGATGAACTTCGACGGACTGAAGGACGACATCATACGTATGCTTGCGGGGGAGCATGTGTATGTAGACACAACCGAGTTTCTCAACGATATGCACATCGTTAGAAGCAAGAACGACGTACTCACCGCATTGATACATCTCGGCTACCTTGCCTACGACTTTGAATCACAAGAATGCTACCTTCCCAACAAGGAGGTGGCTGACGAAATGAACAATGCCATAAAGGCCACGTCGTGGGATGCTATAGCCAAAACAATAACTGATTCAAAGAATCTTATCAACTCCACCATATCATGCAACGAGCAGGCCGTGGAACGCGCTATCGACCTGGCTCACGACGAAAACACCAGCATTCTCTCCTACAACGACGAAAACTCACTTGCCTGTGTGCTCTCCTTGGCATATATATGGGCAAAAAACGAGTATGTCATTCATCGGGAGTATGCTACAGGCAAGGGATATGCAGATCTTGTGATGATTCCCCGTCGCAATGTCAACAAACCAGCCCTTGTCATAGAACTTAAATACAATCATTCTGCCAACACTGCAATAGAGCAGATAAAGCGCAAGGACTATCCTTCGAAAATAGCAGAATACACGGGTGACATCGTTCTTGTGGGAATAAACTACGACAAGGACACGAAACAACACTCCTGCAAGATAGAGAAACTCGTAAAATAGTTTCACCGACATTTTTTTAACGACAATATAAATTTATATACCTAATAAAATATAATTATGAACACATTAAAGGAATACAAGGCTGGCTTTTCTGAAGAAGAGCTGAACATGATTTTTAACTCTGTCTTAAAACAAACCCCATACGTCAAGTTCCAGTATACTAATCCCATAGAGAAGATGAAAGTAGCGATGGAATTAGTTGCAAAACTGGTAAGCCACGAAAAACCCATTGTATATATCCACACCATAATAAACGAGATAAGACTCTATAACGGTCTATTCTATAAAAATCCGAATATATATTCATCCGAAGTGCTGGCACTAAAGGTTTACAGCTTGTTGTATTACCGTTACAAGGACGATGCCGTGTATAAAGACTCCATGCTGCCACATCTACAGAAGCAGCTTGGCTACTTTGACAGCACATCATATCCGCTGAGCAAGACTCTCGAGAAAATTGACGCCTTGCCATCATACAATGACGTGCACTCAGACAAGACCAAATTCCTGACGGAAGAAGAAGTGAGCACCATCGACAAACTGACAGCCGAAAACAATCGTCTCGAAAAGAAAGTCAAGGAGCTGGAACAGCGAATTGAAGACATGACTTTCCGTGACGATGATGACGACGAGTCGGAGAAGGCAATTATTGAAAGGGAAAATCCAAGAGGAGGGACAAAGATTCACAAGACTTCGGCAAAAGAATGCGTTAAGATACTTAACGAAGAAAATGTAAAAGGAAAACTCACTTTAGAACAATGGATGACAATATTATCAAAATTGACAGGCATTAGCAAATCGTCATTCCGAAATTTTTTATCAAAACCTGAATTATAATACCAACTATTGGGTTGTACGCCTGAAGAAATCGGTGTTTCTGCTCTTTGGATACAACCCTACTACATACCCTACTACATACCCTACTACATACCCTACTACTACCCTACTACATACCCTACTACTACCCTACTACATTTTATTACTTGCGAAAACCTGCAAAATAGGCTTATAGAATAGCTTTTTTGCAGGTTTTCGCCATTTTTATGCCCCAAAATGGGCATTTTTAGGGGGAAATGGCAAATTGTAGTAGGGGGGAGATGAAAATTGTAGGTACTACCCCCACTGCAAAAACAATCGCTTCAATTAACTTTGTATAGCATTTAGCCCCAAAAACGGGCTTATGCAAACGAACGCCCCACGAGTTGGGGCTGAAGCGGTAGAAGGGCAGCTCGCTTTCGTCAATGCACCTGATACCGACATCTTGCGGTGACCTGCCGATAGTTTGGGAAATCGGTGTAAGGAGTGAGCAAGGTGTAAACTTTCCCAAAACTTGACGAAGAGCACTTAATTCGAAAAATCATGAACAAAGAATTAAGACACAACAATGAGGCAGGGACAGAGGAAATTGTGATTGGCCCAAGCCTCGCCGAGAGACTCGAGGAGTTTCTCAACCAGCAAGAGTACGCCCATGGAAGAACCCCACTCAACGAATGGCTCGACGGTTCGGACGTGATGCGACAACTGAACATCTCAGCCCGCACACTCCAGACCTGGAGAAGCAACGGCATGGTGGGATATTCGCTCGTAGGCGGAAAGGTTTACTACAAAAAGGCGGAAATAGAACGCCTGTTGGACAACTGCTATTCACAACCTAAAGGAAAGGAGGGCAATAATGGAAAACAGTAAGACTATTATTGAAAACGCCGCACAACAGCCCACAGCCAAGGAGAGCGAGAACATGGATCTTCTCATGAAATTGAGGAAAAAAAGGATAACCAAAGACAGCCACTTTCCACCTCCAACGCCAATGATTACCTGTGGCGGCATCGGTTGTTGCGACAAGGGCGACATCCACGCCTTTAAGGCAAAGGCAAAGCAGGGAAAGACGTCTGCCGTGACCATCATGGCTTCCGCCATACTTGCAGGTTCGTGGGGACAACTCAAATGCCCGGTAGAAAATGCTAAAGTATTGTGGCTTGACAACGAACAAAAAGAAGAGGATGTCGAAAGCATATACAACAGGATTGCCGAGATGACAAGACTTGAACTGGAAGAATTAGACAAGCGCTTGTTCTTGTTCCCACTGCGCAGCTTTTTCGCCGAAGAGAAGTTCAAGGCTGTGGAAAGTCTCATGAAAGAAGTACAGCCCGACATCGTGTTTATCGACGGCATCGTGGACATAGTCGGCGATTTCAACTCTTTGGAAGAGTCAAAAAAAGTGATAGAACACCTCATGCGCCTCACCACCGACGAGCTATACGGAAAGGAAACGGCAATTGTTTGCGTGCTGCACACCAACAAGTCGCTCGACGACCATAACATGCGCGGTCATCTCGGCACCATGCTCACACAAAAAGCCGGCACCGTGCTCGAAGTGACAAAGCGTGGCGACATCTTCACCGTTAGCAACACTGAGGCACGCCATGAGGAAATACCCGAATGGTCGTTCCGCTATGACAACGGCACACTCGTTGACGCCACCGAACATGCCCAACGCAAAACTATTGAGCAACAGCAGGCTCGCGCCAACGATCAACTTGCCGAAAGAGAAAAGGAGAAAATGAAGAGAATCGATGATATGAAAAACATTTTCCTCCGCTACAACAACCATGTACTCAAAAGCACTCTGAAAAACGAACTCATGACAGCCTTTGGCAGAAAGATTGACACTGTCAGCAAATTTCTCAAAGAACGCTTCGATGAGGGAATGATAAGAGCTGAGAACGATTACGTCGTATACGTAGGCAAGAAGGCCGAAAGAGGTGATGAGCAAAACTTGACACTTTTCTAAACCCTCGGAGAAGTATGTAATTGCTAATTTGCTATTTTACTTAAAATAGTAAAATAGCAAAATTAGCATTCATCTCCGAACAAAATCTCATATCGACAAAAAATATGACACATATGTATAGTTTAGAAAAATACAAGATGGGAGGCAGCACAAAGCACACCTGCCCAAAATGCGGAGGAAAGAAGTGCTTCACACTCTACAAAAACACCCAAACAGGCAAATACCTGAGCGAAGAATGTGGAAAGTGTGACCACATCAACTCCTGCGGCTACCACTACACGCCAAAGCAATACTTTGCCGACCATCCCGGCTCAAGCGACAAAACTCACCCACCCCAAGCAAACAAACAACCGCCACAGCCAAAGCCACAGCCACTATGCACCCTGCCAATGAGCTACGTGACGAGAAGCCTGTCATTGGCCTCGGAGTTTGCCGACTACCTCAGGGTGCTGCTGCCAGCCGACGGTTCGCTTAAACGTGTGGCAGACATGTACATGCTCGGAGCCACACGCGACCACGGAGTGATATACTGGCAGATTGACATGGAGCAACGCGTGAGAAGCGGAAAGATAATGCACTACGGCGCCGACGGACACAGAAAGGGAAACCCCAACTGGACCCACGCCCGACTTATCTACAACCGCCTCCTGCCCTACGAATGGCAGCTCACACCATGCTTCTTCGGCGAACACCTGCTGAAGGACTCACAAAAGCCCGTATGCATAGTGGAAAGCGAGAAAACTGCCGTGATATGCGCTGCCCTACACCCAAAGTACACATGGATTGCCACCGGAGGATGCTCAATGCTGAAACCGGAAAAATGCAACGTGCTGAAGGGAAGAAGGGTGATAGTGTATCCTGACAGTGGCAAGCTCGACGACTGGACAAAGAAGATGGCACAGACAGAAGGCATCGACTACACCATGGTAACAGCCCTTGAGGCTTATCCCGGCAACACCGACATTGCCGACCTGATAGTGGAAGAAACCTTGCCTTTTCCGCCTATCGACTTTTCCCGCCCGCCATTCTGAAACCGTCAGCACGGCAAATCGCGGCAAAACGACGCAACTCATTAATCATCAACAAATTAAACATCAAAACATTTGGAAACACAAGAAAAAAGCAGTAACTTTGCAACGTAAAGATAAGCAGACGGCAAGAGTTCTCCCACGAGGGAAATTTTCACACTCCACGAGAGAAATATTTTTCTCCCACGAGAGAAATTCACCAAGCTCGCTAACCATTTTCTTCTATCGAGAATGAACTTATTCTGCTTGTTGTCTAATGGTAATGTCAGATAAACGTTCTGCTATAACTGTTCATATAGATATTGTGTTTTTTTGCCTAGTCTGCTCCAGTCATAAAAGTCACAAACCTTTTTCCATACATCCTTACTATTCTTTAATTCTTTTATTTCTTTTTTATTATTACATAAATATACGAGCATGTTTTTTAGCTCATGATAATCAGCCTTAGATATTTTCCAACCAATTTTTGCCACATCGAAAGGTTCTGTTAAACCTCCTGTTTCCGTTACAAGTATTGGAATATGCTCTGAAATTGCAGTAAGAAGAGCACCGCTTTGAGAAATTCTCCTATATGGCAGCAGATACACATCAGTGTGGGTCAAAAGATAAAAGAATTCATCATTGGGAATT
>CALZAP010000103.1 GCA_945614335.1 uncultured Prevotella sp. | reverse complement strand
GAATTATGGCAGAAGCTATTGACATTCGCGAATTGAATATTCGCATCGAACAACAAAGTACGTTTGTGACTAATTTGGTTAGCGGCATGGACCGCGTTATAGTAGGACAGAAGCATCTGGTTGACTCCCTGCTCATCGGTTTGCTGAGTGACGGACACATCCTTTTGGAGGGTGTCCCTGGCCTGGCGAAGACTCTTGCCATCAAGACCCTCTCGCAGCTGATTGACTCGGATTACAGCCGCATACAGTTCACGCCCGACCTATTGCCTGCCGACGTGGTGGGTACATTGATATATTCTCAGAAGGACGAGAAGTTCAACGTGAAGAAAGGTCCTGTCTTCGCCAACTACGTATTGGCGGACGAGATTAACCGCGCTCCTGCCAAGGTGCAGAGCGCACTGCTCGAAGCCATGCAGGAAAAGCAGGTGACCATCGGCAGTGAGACCTTCAAGCTGCCCAACCCTTTCCTCGTGATGGCCACGCAGAACCCCATTGAGCAGGAGGGAACATACCAGTTGCCCGAAGCGCAGGTCGATCGTTTCATGCTGAAGGTAGTGATTGACTACCCCACACTTGAGGAGGAGAAACGAATCATACGCGAGAACATCAAGGGCCAACTGCCCACAGTATCACCAGTAAGCACAGCAGAGGAAATCATCCGTGCCCGCGATGTTGTCCGCGAGGTGTATATCGACGAGAAGATTGAGCAGTATATCGCCGATATTGTCTTTGCCACACGTTATCCCGACCGCTATGGCCTGAAGGATATGTCGCAGCTGATTTCATTCGGCGGCAGTCCGCGTGCAAGTATCTCGCTTGCCAAGGCGTCACGTGCCTACGCTTTCATCAAGCGCAGGGGTTATGTAGTGCCCGAAGATGTGCGTGCCGTGGCACACGACGTGCTGCGCCACCGCGTGGGACTCACCTACGAGGCAGAGGCAAGCAACGTGACAAGCGAGGAAATCGTAAGCCGTATTATAAATAAGGTTGAAGTACCTTGATGCGATGGATACGCAAGAGTTATTGAAGAAAGTAAGGAAGATAGAGATAAAGACGCGCGGACTGAGCGCGAACATCTTCGCCGGACAATACCATTCCGCCTTCAAGGGAAGGGGAATGGCGTTCAGCGAGGTGCGCGAATACCAGTTCGGGGACGACGTGCGTGACATCGACTGGAACGTCACCGCACGCTTCAACCGCCCTTACGTGAAAGTATTCGAGGAGGAGCGAGAGCTAACGGTGATGTTGCTCATCGATGTCAGCGGCTCGCTCGACTTCGGTACCGAAGTGCAGACCAAGCGCGACATGGTGACTGAGATAGCGGCAACACTCGCCTTCAGTGCCATTCAGAACAACGACAAGATCGGGGTGATATTCTTCTCCGACAAAATAGAGAAATACATACCACCGAAAAAGGGTCGAAAACATATCCTTTATATCATCAGGGAAATGCTCGACTTCAAGCCCGAAAGCCGTAAGACTGACATAAAGCAGGCACTGGAGTTTCTCACTGGCGTAAGCAAGCGACGTTGCACAGCTTTCATACTTAGCGACTTCTACGTGCGACAGGACTTTGAGCAAACTCTCATCATCAGCAACCGCAAGCACGACATAGTGGCTATTCAAGTATACGACAGAAGGGCAAAGGAGTTGCCTGATGTAGGACTGATGAAGGTGATAGACTCTGAAACCGGCTACGAACAGTACATAGACACTGGCAGCAAGAAGCTTCGCATGGCTTACTCCCGATACTGGAACAATCGCCAACAGTCACTTCATGAGACCTTCAGCAAGAGCAATGTTGACAACATCTCCATTGCCACAAATGAAGATTACGTGAAATCGCTGATGATACTCTTTAAGAAAAGGAGTTGATGCAGTATTGAATATTATGTATTTATTATCCAATTATTAATACGGTTTTGAAACGCATTTTTATTATTATAGCACTGGCAGTCTGCACCTTGGCCTCCATGGCTCAAGTGAACGTGGAAGCACGGATTGACTCGCTTGAGATGGTTATCGGCCAGCAGACTGATGTCACCGTGACAGTCACGGCAAAGGAAGGCGACCAGGTGGAGTTTCCAAACTTCAAGCCCCTTCAGCAAATCACTCCAGGAGTGGAGGTTGTTGAGACAGGACCGGTAACCACCAAGGACGATTCTGACGGCCGTTGCCTTTTCCAGCGCACATACACGCTCACTTCGTTCGACGGCAAGCTATACTACCTGCCGCCGTTTGGGGTGAAAGTGAACGGCAAGGAATACAAAAGCAAAAGCCTTGCCTTAAAGGTGTTGGAGATAGAGGTGGACACTACCAACGTGGACAAGTTCTTCGGACCAAAGGACGTGCAGGACAATCCGTTCAGTTGGGAGGAATGGAGTGTCATCTTCTGGCTTAGCCTCCTTATGCTCGCCATGATTTCTGTTGCATACTATCTCTATCTGCGACTGCGCGACAACAAGCCCATTGTGGCAAAGATACGAATCGTGAAGAGACTGTTGCCACACCAGAAGGCCATGAAGGAGATTGAGGCCATAAAGGCAGACAAGATGGTGACATCGGAAAACCAGAAGGAATACTATACCAAGCTCACCGACACACTGAGAAAGTATATTGAAGAACGCTACGGATTCAGGGCTATGGAGATGACCAGCAGCGAAATCATCGACCGTCTGACCGAGACGCAGGACAGCAAGGCCCTCGACGAGCTTCGACTTCTTTTCAATACTGCCGACTTGGTGAAATTCGCAAAATACTCCACACTCATCAACGAAAACGACATGAACCTCGTGAATGCCATTGAGTTCATCAACAAGACTAAAGTCGAGAACCAGCAGCAAGAGGTAGTGGAAAAGCCGCAACTGACTCAGGAAGAGGCACGCTCGGCGAAAACACGACGCACACTGAAAATCATCATCGTGGCTCTCGTCGTGGCGTCAGCTGCCATTCTTGTCTTTGAGATATACTCTCTTTACAACCTGGCATTGTGACGAGGAGGATGGTTAAGGAGTTAGGGAGTTAAGGAGTTAGGGAGTTAAGGAGTTAAGGAGTTAAGGAGTTAAAGACAAATGTCAAAGCCGAGAGAACTCCCTAAAGGAAGCGGAGAGACTATTGTCTTGAACTCCTTTAAACTCCATGAACTCCCTGAGCTACCAAAATGAACTCCAAAAATTTGAACTCCCAAAATTTGGACTCCAAAGATTGGACAAAACAGAAACTTGAATTGAACAAAAAGAACAATGGAATTTGCAAATAAAGAATATTTGTTTCTGCTCCTGCTCATCATACCTTATTTAATATGGTATGTGATGTACAGGAAGAAAAGCGAGCCCACAATACGCATGAGCGACACTTTCGCCTTCCGGTATGCACCGAAGAGCTGGAAGGTGAGACTCATGCCAGTGCAAATGATGCTTCGCCTTTTCACGTTCACCATGCTGGTGGTAGCACTCGCACGGCCTCAGACCAGCAATTCTTGGAAAAACCGACAGACAGAAGGCATTGACATCATGCTGGCTGTAGACGTCTCGACAAGTATGCTGGCAGAAGACCTTAAGCCAAACAGACTCGAGGCGGCAAAGATGGTGGCGGCGGAATTCATTTCAGGAAGACCCGACGACAACATCGGACTTTGCATCTTTGCAGGAGAGTCGTTCACACAGTGTCCGATGACCACCGACCACTCCTCGCTTCTGAACCTGTTGCAGAACGTCAGAGCTGACATTGCCGCACGTGGCCTCATTAGCGACGGTACTGCCATTGGTATGGGACTCGCCAACGCCGTGGGACGTCTGAAAACATCCAAGGCAAAAAGCAAGGTGGTCATACTGCTCACCGACGGCAGCAACAACATGGGAGACATCTCGCCAATGACTGCTGCTGAGATTGCACAAAGCCTCGGTGTGAGAGTATACACCATCGGAGTAGGCACAAACAAGGTGGCACCATACCCAATGCCGGTGGCAGGAGGCGTGCAATATGTCAACATGCCCGTGGAGATTGACACCAAGACACTGGCAGAGATTGCAAAAACCACTCATGGCGATTTCTATCGTGCCACAAACACCCAGGAACTTAAGAATATATATAAAGAAATCGACCAGTTGGAGAAATCAAAGATGAGCGTGAAGAAGTTCAAGAAAAAGTACGATGCCTTCCAGCCATTCGTATTTATGGCCGCCATCGCACTGCTTCTCGAAATCCTTTTCCGCATAACCATTTTCAGAAGAATTCCATAAGTTATAAAAAATGTTCAGATTTGAAGAACCCACATATCTTTACCTGCTCGCAGCACTGCCAATTATTGCCATTTTAAGATGGCTGCTGGAGAGGAAACAGCAGAAGAGACTCAAACTCTTCGGCGACCCGACACTGCTCAGACAACTCATGCCTGACGTGTCGAGGATGAGACCTGTAGTGAAGTTTTGGATGCTGCTCGCAGCCTTGGCTCTCATTATCGTGATGATGGCACGTCCACAGATGGGAACACGCATCAGCCATGAAAAGCGTACGGGCATCGAATCCATCATCGCTATGGACATAAGCAACTCCATGCTTGCAGAAGACGTTACGCCAAGCCGTCTTGACAGAACAAAAATGATGGTGGAGAACCTTGTAGACAACTTTACCGACGACAAGATAGGACTTATCGTATTCGCAGGCGACGCTTTTGTGCAGCTGCCTATCACCAGCGACTACGTGTCGGCGAAAATGTTCCTGAGCGAAATAGACCCTTCACTCATTGCCACACAGGGCACCGACATTGCGACAGCTATAAACATGGCAGCCAACAGTTTCACACAGCAACAGGGAGTGGGAAAGGCCATTATAGTGGTAACAGACGGCGAAGACCATGAAGGAGGAGCTCTCGAGGCGGCTAAGGCAGCAAAGAAAAAAGGCATGAGAGTATATGTACTTGGAGTTGGTTCTGACAAGGGCGCTCCCATTCCACTTGGCAACGGCGACTACATGAAGGACAAGACAGGCAACACCGTAATGACAAAGCTCAACGAGGACATGTGCCGTCAGATAGCCGAGGCTGGAGGCGGGGCTTACATACATGTAGACAACAACAGCAACGCGCAACGGCAGCTTGACAATGAACTGGCAAAACTGTCGAAAAAGGAAATGCAGTCCACCATTTACAGCGACTTCGACGAGCAGTTTCAGGCATTTGGCATCATAGCCATCATTCTGCTCATACTTGAAATATGCATACTCGAAAGCAAGAACCCTATAGCCAGACGACTCAACATCTTCGGACGCAAGCAGCGTGTGGCCACCTTGGTGCTCGCACTCATAGTCTCATCGGCAACATTCGCGCAAAACGACCGCCGATACATCGTCCAGGGCAACAAGCTCTTCCGCGAAGGGCAATTCGACCAGGCGGAAGTGGCATACCGCAAAGCTATTGAGAAAAACCCGCGCAACCCTCAGGCTCACTATAACCTCGGAAACTCACTGATGGCTCAGAAAAAAGACTCGGCGGCTGTACAAAGCTTTCAAAAGTCAACAGAACTGGAGACAAGCAAAATCCGTAAGTCTATGGCATTCCATAACATGGGTGTGGTATGCCAGCAACACAAGATGTACGGTGAAGCCATTGAAGCATACAAGAATTCTCTGAGACTAAATCCTAAAGACGATGCCACAAGATACAACCTTGAACTCTGCAAGCGCCAGCAGCGCAACCAGAAGAATCAAGACAAGCAGGACCAGAACAAGCAGAAAGACAAGAACGGCAACGACAACAAGGACGAGAAACAGAAGAACAAGGACAAGCAAGACCAGAAGAAAAATAATAACGAAAACAAAATGAGCAAGGAAAACGCTGAACAGATGCTCAACGCTGCAATGCAGCAGGAAAAGAGCACACAGCAACGCATGAAGAAAGCCATGCAGAAGCCTCGCACTAACAAGTTGGACAAAGAATGGTAATGATTATGAAAAGATTTTTACTGGCACTCTTAGCCTTCGCGGCTACAACACTGATGTTCGCACAAAACCTTGTCGGTAACGCACCGGCACAAGTGGCTGTGGGCGAAC
>CALZAP010000102.1 GCA_945614335.1 uncultured Prevotella sp. | reverse complement strand
GGTGAGCATTCCCTTGAATCCCATAGCTGCCACCTGTCCGCCGATGTCGTCGCTATAGATGAGAGAAGAGTTGCGGAGCACGGTAGGTTCCTTTCCGAAATAGTCTTTCATCTTCTTGCACTGCTTCTTCACGTCGGCAGCAAACGCCTCCTCGTTGGCCAACGAGGAGAGTCCGTGGCTATAGGGCTCGGCAAGGAATTCCACGCATCCGGTCTCGTTGAGTTCCTGGAGCTTGGAGATAACCTGCGGAGCGTGCATTTCAAGCTGTTCCATGCCCACGCCGGAGATGGAGAAGGCAACCTTGAACAGCCCGTTGTTTTCCTTTATCATGTCGCCGAGTGTGTTAAGTGCCGGCATGTAGGAACGCTCGGCAATCTCGGTGATGCTTCTCTCGTTCTCATAGTCATCATAGTAATAGTGGTCGATGCCTATGTCGAAGAAACGGTATCTCTTGAGATGTATAATCTGGTGTATCTCAAAATATAAGCATATTGTTTTCATAATATATACTTCTTTAATAATCCCTTAATTCTTTAATCTTTTAATTTTTTAATTCTTCAGACTGCTTACCATCCCAACGTGCGGAGGTAGAGAGTGCGTATCCAGGCACCGACCTTCTCCCATGTAATCTGGTCGACCTCGCGCTTTCCTTCTTCCTTAAGATAGGTGAAGAGGCTCTCGTTGGCGCAGATGGAGTAGATGGCGTCTGCCAGGGCGTGGATGTCCCAGTAGTCGACCTTGATGCAGTTGGTGAGGATCTCCGCACATCCGCTCTGCTTTGAGATGATGGACGGGGTGCCGCACTGCATGGCTTCGAGAGGCGAGATGCCGAACGGCTCGCTGACGGAAGGCATGACATAGACATCGGAATCCTTAAGGCACTCGTAGACCTGCTTGCCGCGCATGAAGCCGGGGAAGTGGAAACGGTCGGAGATGCCGCGCTCGGCAGCGAGATAGATCATCGCGTCCATCATGTCGCCCGAGCCTGCCATGCAGAAACGCACGTTGCTGGTGCGCTTGAGCACCATGTTGGCTGCCTCCACAAAATATTCCGGTCCCTTCTGCATGGTGATGCGTCCAAGGAACGTAACCACCTTTTCCTTGCCAGTATGGTCAGGACGAGGTATCTCGTCGTACTCCTTCTTAAGAGGATAAACGGCATTGTGAACGGTGAAGCACTTGCGCGGGTCCTGATGATACTGGTTGATGACGGTCTGACGGGTGAGCTCGCTCACACACATGATACAGTCAGCCCAGTCCATACCGTTTTTCTCTATGGAATAAACAGTGGGGTTCACCTTACCGCGGCTGCGGTCGAAGTCGGTGGCATGAACGTGGATGCACAGTGGCTTTCCGCTCACCTGCTTGGCGTGGATGCCGGCAGGATAGGTGAGCCAGTCGTGGGCATGGATGATGTCGAACTCCTCCGCCCTTGCCACCTGGCCGGCTATGATGGAGTAGTTGTTGATCTCCTCATGAAGGTTTCCGGGATAACCACCGGCAAACTCCATGGCTCCGAGATCGTTGACGTTCATATAGTTGAAATCGGCATAGATGTGGTCGCGCAGCTTGAAGTAGTATTCAGGCGACATCACGTTGCCGCAGCGGTTTTTCACATAGTCGTAGTCTACATCGCGCCAGGCAATGGGCACACAGTTCATGGCCACTATGCGGCAGGCGCTGGTATCCTCGTCGCCGAAGGGGCGTGGAAGGCACAGCACCGTCTCAACGTCGCCCTGGGCGTGGAGACCCTGGCTGATGCCGTAGTTTGCTGTGGCGAGACCGCCAAACACATGAGGAGGATACTCCCAACCAAACATTAATACTTTCATATTATAGTCCTCCTGTTTTTATTTCTGATATGTATATTGTAACGCGAGGAGCTTTATAGAGCGCAGCACCTCTGCCACATTCATAGCGAACGACATGCCGCCCCGGCCATGGAATGGCGGGTTGCCGTCGAAGAGCTCGGATATGGAGCCTAAGGCATGGTAGTTCATCTCGTCCTCGTAGCCCACCATCTGACGCTCGATGAAGCTCAGGCGCGTGTTCTTATATAATTTAAGGCAGGCCTCCATATAGAAGCCTCCGAGCCATGGCCATGCGGTGCCCTGATGGTAGGCATAGTCGCGCTGTGTCTGATGGCCCACATACATCGGGTTGTAGCCGCCGCTCTTTGGCGACAGCGAGCGGAGTCCCTTTGGAGTGAGCAGCTCGCGTGTGCAGACGTCGAGCACAGAGCGCTTCTGTTCCTTAGACAATGGCGAGTAGTCGAGAGCCACGGCGAAAATCATGTTCGGACGAACGCTCCAGTCCATCATGTTGCCGTCAACATAGTCGAAGAGATAGCCATACTCGTTGAGGAAGGTGTTGACAAACGACTCGCCGGTGGTCTTTGCCAGGTCGTCGAGTTCGGTGGCCTCGTCAATGCGTCCGTTGTCCTTAGCCATGCTCGCGCAGAACTTCAGCGCATTATACCAAAGTGCGTTAAACTCAACGATATATCCAGAGCGTGGAACCACGGGGCGACCATAGGCAGTGGAGTTCATCCATGTCACAGCCTTGTCGCGTCCGTTGCTATAGAGCAGTCCATTGTCGTCGAGGCGGAGGTTTGGATGATTGCCGTCGATGATGTAGTGTATGATTTCCTCAAGGAGGTTTCCGTACATCTCGGAGCACTTCTCGCGACCGGCAAACTTGGCGTACTGCTGTATGGACCATATAGCCCACAGAGGCACGTCGGGCTGCTCTATCTCATAGATCTTTCCCGTGAGAGGCTTGCCTGCCATAAATTCGCGAAGAGCCTTCGAGGCGGTTTGCATCACGAGCTCGAAATAGTCCTGCTCGTCGATGGCGAGTGTAAGACCCGGGAGAGAGATGAACGTGTCTCTTGCGCGGCACTTGAACCACGGGTAGCCGGCGATGAGATAGCGGTCGTCGTTTTTCTCACGGATATGAAACTGATGTGCGGCATTGACAAGGCAATGGAAGAAATTGTCGCGTGGCGAACGGCTGTCGACCTCCTCCTGGAAGAGTTTCTTCAGTCCCTTTGTCTTTATCTCGCTTGTGGACGCCGCGAAGACGATGCTCTCGCCTTTCTTTATCGACATCTCGAAATAGCCGGGCACGTAGAGGTCTTCGTTAGAGGCATATCCGCGTTCCTGCTCCTTGGGATATTCGATGCCCCTATACCAGTCAGGCTGGAAGACGAACTCGTTTTCCTTGCTGAACTGCATATAGAGATAAGGATATCCCGCATACATGCATGTGCGTATACCATTGTCCACAGCCTCGTATGCACGGCTTGCCGTGGAGTTCTCGTGAGTGAACTGACGCACGCTTCGGAAAGCCATAAACGGACGGAAACGCAATGTCGTGGCCGAATGGGCGTCGACAAGCGTGTATCGCAGCAGGATACGGTCTTCGTAGTGCTGGAACACCACTTCCTTCTTTAACACTACACCTCCTACCCTATAGGTGGTTGTTGGCACTTTGTCACAATCGAATTCTCTGATGTACTTGTGACCTTTCGGACTGTAATTGTTTCCTTGGTACTTGTGGAGTCCGAGGTTGAACTCGGCCCCATGCTGAATCACGGTGGCGTCGAGAGAGGAGAGCAGGACGTGGTTTTCATCGTCGAGCTCCGGTACGGGAACAACCAGCAAGCCATGATACTTTCGCGTGTTGCAGTCGGCGACTGTCGAACAAGCGTAGGCACCTGAGCGATTTGTTCTCAGTAATTCGCGTCGTAGTGACTCTTCAAGATTGGTCATTACAGCTTTTTCAAATCGTAGATAACTCATAGTTCCTATCTTAAGGTAATTTGTACGATGTTAGTTGTAACTATTGTTTTAAGTGGATTTTCAAGGGGTGTTTGACGCCTCTTTCTACAATCCACCCCAAAATTAGTAATTTTGTTTCTTTCTACCAAATAAATTGCCATTTTTTTGCAGAAAAAGTCGTTTTTTTCATATTTTAATAACATTTTTACGTGAAAATTCGTTTATTTAGTCTTTTTTTCGTAACTTTGCCACGTAAAAAACAACATGGTAAAATGATTGTAATAACAGTGAATAACGAGAATGACATTGCCGATTCAATACCTGAGTTATGGGGTATGCTGAACGACGAACAAAGACTGTATCTGAAAGATAACGCGGAAATAAGGAATTATAACAAGAATGAACTCATCTATGAGGAAAACCAGCTGCCAAGCCACATCTTCGCCCTCATTGAGGGAAAGGTGAAAGTGTATAAAAGCGGGGCGAGCGGAAGGTCGCAGATTATCAGGTTCATCAAACCGACAGGACTTTTCGGATTCAGGGCTGCCTTTTCGGGCGAGGACTATACCACCAGTGCCTCCGCTTTCGAAGAGTCAACCCTATGTGTCATTCCTGTTGATGTGATAAAGAGCATAATATGCCAAAACACCAAGGTGGCCGTTCTTTTCATAAAGACTCTCGCCTCGATGCTGGGAGACGCAGACCTTCTCACCGTCAACCTTACCCAGAAGCATGTAAGGGCAAGGGTGGCCGACTCGCTGCTCGCCATGAAGGAGAAATACGGCGTTGAAGAAGACGGAATGACACTGTGTCTTAACACAAGCCGCGAAGACCTGGCCAACACTTCGAGCATGACCACAAACAACGCCATAAGAACCCTATCTGCATTAGCATCAGAGAAGGTGATAGAACTCGACGGAAAGAAAATCAGGATAGTAGACGAAAAACGGCTACAGCTGATTGCGTCAAGAGGCTGAGACACAGCTGACTATATGGCTGACCAACGGCTGGGCCTATGAAGGAATGATGAAGTTTATCACTTCCTGCTCAACGGTTACAGTGCAGGAATCGCACAACTTTCCCAACAGCCGGCCGTCAACTCCGACATAAGCGTTAGAGGCCTTTATTATCTCTACCTTTCGCGCCCTGTAGGGAGTGACACCGCGATGGTTGAGAAACCTTCCAGTAAACAACAGCCAAAAGCCTTCCAAAAGCTGCAACAGGCCTGTGGACCTTACAACCGAGACGTCGACCATACCGTTGTATGGCACCGCATTAGGTGTCTGTCCGTAACCCGGGCCACTTCCTATGCAGACGTTCATCACCTTGCGGTCCACCATGTCGTTGTTGATCTTCAGTTTCATCTTGTATTCCATACGGTGGAACACCAACAGCAGGGCCGACACCACAAAAGAAAGGCTTCGCGAACCCAACAGGCTTCTTGTCTGACGACGGAGGTTCATCATGTCGGCAATGAGACCTACATTAATACAGTCGAGGAAATAGCGACAATGGCTTGTGCCCTCAGTGTCGACGTATGTCATAAGGCCGAGGTCGACAGTTCTCACACGATGGCTTATGATGCTGTCGACGGTGGCCGCGATGTCGCCTTCCCTGTACCCCCAGAACTTGGCAAAGTCGTTGAGCACTCCGTAAGGAATGACCCCAAGAGAAATGCCAGCCCTCTCTTCCACAGGCCTTTCCATCAGGCAGTTGACGGCATCGTTGAGTGCAGAGTCGCCTCCCACCACGACTATTGTCTTATAGCCGTTGTTGACAAGCATTCTGACAAGGCGGCCTACACCCTTGGTAGACTCGCTTTGCACCAGGTCGTAAGCCACTCCCTTCTCAGCCAGTATTTTTTCCAGGCGCTCAAGATACTTCCTTGAGCGTCGCGCGGATTGTTTCGGGCAAAACAGCATGCCCCATCTCTTTTCGTCTACAGCCATAGTTTCTTTATGTTTTCGATTTTTTGTTCTGTTGTAAATGTTGAATCTATCCAATGTATGTTGATGCCACGCCGTTCCATTCCCCTGAACCACGTCATCTGCCTCTTTGCAAACTGGTGGATGGCAATCTCAAGCTGCCGGAACATCTCGTCGTAGCTGATGCGTCCTATGACATATTCGGTGACATACTTATATTCAAGGCCATAATAAATAAGGTCTTCAGCGGGTATTCCCCTGTCGAGCAGGCCTTTCACTTCGTCGGCCATGCCTTCCTGGAGCCTTGACTTCAGTCGGTCGGTGATTTTCCTCCTTCTCTCTTCACGTTCTAT
>CALZAP010000101.1 GCA_945614335.1 uncultured Prevotella sp. | reverse complement strand
AATTGTTCAATTTTTCCTTGTGAAAGCTTGGAAATTATCACAGTATCTTAAATAACATAAGTTTTCCCCAGTATGAGGGTCGGTGTCTTACCCACCCTCATACTAAGGCTTGAGCATGTCTCAACCCTCTTCCTTCTACCCTCCAAAACCCTCCTCCCTCCTCACTCCCCTCTCCTCACTCCTCTCTCCTCTTTTATTCCATTCTCTTCTTCATGTCTTCTCCAGCTCCTTGCCCCTTATACTTGCTCTTCGTGGCATTGAACGAGTAGCGGACGCTGAGGTTGATGCGGTGGAAACTGTATTGGCCGCGCTGGCCGCCGAAGATGTCGCTCTGCTCAAGGGTGTAGTTGCCAAGGTCGAGAATGGCATCGTGGCGAGCGGTGTTAAAAATGTCTGAAACGGAAAGGCGCAGTACAAGAGACTTGTCTTTCAGCAACGACTTCTGAACGGCGGCGGTAAGGTTCCAGTAGTGCTGAAGCAGGTGGGCGTTGCGATAGTGAGCCTTGCTGTAGAACTCAGAGTTGAGCTCTATCTGCCAGTCGTTTCGCAGACGGAAGGCATTGTCGCTGTTGAAGATAAACATCGGCTTGTCGTATCTCACCTCACGTTTGCCAGTAGCTTCGCGAGGATCGTCGAGATTGAACGAGAGCCACTGCTTTTGTAAGCCAATGGTGTTGCTCGTGGTCCACACACCGATGGTAGGCGATGCTACAAGGAAGGCGGAGAACACGTCGATGGGACGGTCGAAATTCACCATGCCCAACATCACCACTCCGTTGTCGTCGTAAGGCGAAGTCCAGTCGTAGATGGCATCCTTGATGTGAAGATAGTTGGCGACAAACGCGAGGAAGCGCCAGCGGCCAGAGAGATCTAATGTGTGGCGTATCTCGTTCTTCAGCAGCGGATTTCCAGTCTGAAGCGTGTATTTGCTGCCGTATTCCACCTCGCTGCGAAGGTCGCGGTAACTTGGGCGTGTGGTCTTCACTCCATAGCTCAGCTGAAGCTGGGTGAGGCCAATGCGGGTGACGAACGAAATGGAGGGGAAGAAATCGTCGTGGCAGCGATCTATTGAAGCCGAAGGGTCGCTCAGGTTGTTGAAGTCGAAGGCCACATGTTCGTAACGCATGCCAAGGGTAAGCATTCCCGCACGGGGAATCATCAAGCCATATTCGGCAAAGGCAGCATAGTTTTGCTCGCTCACCTCAGAGAAACGGTTGCTGATGTCAACACCGTTTATCACATATTCGTTGTCGCGGCTAACGGTGGTAAGCTCGCCGCCAAACTTCAGTGTGCCTTTCCACAAGCGGTGGTCGGCCACAAGGCGGGCGGCAAACATGCGGCTGCTGTTCTCCGTTGCCGATTCGATGGTGCGTGAGCCCGACATGGCTGTCTCCGCCACGTGGTTGGAGTTTTTGTCGCAAAGCGAATAGTAGTCCACGTTGGCGTCGATGCCCCATGAGCCTATCTTGCCGTTGTAATAAGCGTTGACGAGGAAGGAGTTGGGATTCTTCGAGTTAATGTCGCTCACCGAACGGAGATGGTCTTCCTTCACTCCGTTGCGCAGTATGTCTTCGTCCATGGTGAACCCATGCCAGTTTTTTATCCACACGCCACGTTCCACCTTGGCTCCCACGAAGTTGTCGTCGTCAAGCTGCCAGTTTACTCCTGCGTTGAAGTGGAGGCGCGAGAATTTCTCACTCGACTCTATGGTGCCGGTTTGTGTGTGGTTCACCGTGCCGTATGTGTTCTGTTCCAGCCGCTGCGAGTAGTTGTCGAGATAGTCGTTCTGGAATGTAGCTCCGCCAAAGATGTCGACACCGGCATGGCGATAGTTGAGGTTAACGGACGAGGATAGATTGTTGTTGCCCGACTTGAGAGCCTGTGCGTCGCTAAGGTCCATCCTTCCGCTCAGTCCTTCTCCGCGCAGCCGTCTCGTCTTTATCCTCACTACGGCTCTCGTGGAAGCGTCGTAAGCCGCTCCGGGATTGTTTATCACCTCCACCTCACGTATGTCGTGGCTCTTTAGTCGCTTAAGTTCTTCCGTGTCCTGCACCTTTCGTCCGTTAATATAATATATAGGTGTGCCCTTGCCGATGACCTGTATCTGTCCTCCCATGCGCATCATGCCCGGTACGCGTGCGAGCATTTCTTCCGCCGTGCCTGCCGATTCGAGCACAGAACCCTCTATGCGTGTCACCATGGCATCGTTTTTCATCTTTGTTTTCGGTGCGGTTGACTTCACCACCACTTCTCCGAGATTGAGATTGTAGTCCACTGAGTCGTTTTTCGTCTCTGTCTGTGCCGAGGCGTTAATGTTTGCCAAAGCTGCCATTGCAGCGATAATGATACTTCTTTTCATATTTTCTTTTTTCTGTAGTTTTGAATTTCGCTGCAAAGTTACAATGGTTTCTTTTTTCCTGCAATAGTTTGGGATATACGGCATGTGGAATGGGATAATTAGTATTCCATTCGTCCCTCATCCCTGCTTTTCGTCCCAAATACTTGCAAAATTGGGACAAAAGGACTACTTTTGCAGAAAAATTCGGAAAAGAAAATGAAAATTGAAGAAACAAAGTTCTACGACCAAAAGCTAAGGCAATGGTTTTGCGAACCGAAGAACATCCGCCCTGTGAGGGAAAGCGTGATAGGAGCATTGTTCGTATTCCTCCTGTTAGGACTCACCTTACCCTTCAACCTAGAGGACATGGGCGAGGGACGCTATGTCTATATCGTAGGAATGAGCATCATCACCATGGTGGTGTCGATTGTGAACGGACTGTTTGCAACCTATGCCCTTCGTTTGCCCCTCGACCCCAAGCTGCCGTTGCGGAAGGTGCATCTTAACAGCCTTCTTCACTATGTGGTGTGCATTCCCTTCCTTGCCTTTTGGCTCACTGTTTACGGCGGATACTATTTCTGTGACCACCCGTTGGATCCTTGGTGGCATGGAGGAGTGATACATCTTGAATATTACAGGCATTTTCTTTATTACGTTTCCTCGGTTTGCTTGTTCTTGTATATAGGCACGTTTGTGAGAAACCGCAACTGGTATTTGCGTTACCAGCTCGACGAGGTGAGAGCCATCAACGAACTGCTCGAGCAGAGGCAGATAGAACTGTCTGAAAAAGAGGAGCAGAGGCAGAGTGTGGAAGACGTTGGAGTGGGGGAGGAGAAGGAAGAAAAAGCTTCGGAGCCAATGCTCAGGCTTGTGGGAAACGTGAGCAACTCTTCCATCGAAATACCTGCATCGGCTGTTATTTATATAGAGTCGATGGCAAACTATGCTGATATATGGTATTTGGACAACGACGAGCCACGTCACAAGATGTTGCGCATCACGCTGAAACAGATAAAGGAAAACATTGGCGACCATGCGTTTCTCGTGCAGTGCCACCGTGCTTTCATCGTCAATCTAAACTTTGTGGTGGCCATGACGTCGCGCAACGCGGGCTACCAGCTACTGCTGTTCGGCACCGAAAAGCTCATCCCCGTGTCGAGAAACAATGCGGCTGCGGTGAAGGAGCAGGTCTTGTCTCTTCTCAGCCACGGCTGATTCTCAACTTGAATCGGTCTTCAAACACCACTTGCATAATGCCTTGGATGTCGTCGTCGAGAGGAGTGAGGCTTAGGGCAAGGTGCCCCATGGTGCGTCGGAGGTTTATCTCTACACAAGGATGGAGAAGATAGCCGTTACGGTCGTTAGGCGCAACAATCATCATGTCGATGCCAAACGGTCCAGTATAAGAAGATGTTATGGGCGAGAAAGCTAAGGAGCAAACCTTGTCTCTCACCTTGTCGATTAAGTTGAGGCTTACGTAGCGCGAGATGATTTCGCGCTTGCGGCATTCAGTGGCGAGAAGGTTGCCGGTGTAGGCTCCATTAGTAGTGGAGAACAACGAAAGACCGCAATAGCTTGCACTTCCGTCGCCATGGCTGTAGAACTCCATTCCAAAATCGCAGACTCGGCGGTATTGAGGTTCGACCATTATTTTCTGCTGCTTGGCAAGCACATTAGTCATCCAACGGGTAAGCTGCCCGCTAAAACTGTCGTTGACAAATCTAACCCCCCTGCCGCTGCTGCTCCAAGGAGCCTTTATCACAGCATGGCATCCAGTTTTGAAAATTTCTGCCACCGCCTCGTCGTGAGTGGAGCAGGCAATGGCCACGCCAGTGGTTCCATCGAAACGCAATGTCTTCAGAAGATTGGCAGCTGTCTCCCTGTGAGACAACGACCTGACGGAGAAGAGAACATCGTCTGCGGGAAGAATGCTTTTGTCTGACACGACAGACTCGAGCGACGCTCTCACGCTGTAGTCCCACCCCCATGGCTCCACACGGCTAATCTCGTGGCAGCATACAGACGACTCGACAAACCTTGCCTCAAGGGTGTCGAGCCCCAACACCCGCTTCACCGACTTTCTCACCGAGTCGTATGAGCGGCATGCGTAAGCATAGTCCTCAACCAGCACCACGTCTCCCTCGCGGGCCCATAGGGCCGGAATGAAACCAATGTCGTGGCGAAGCTGACGGGCAGCATGAGGAGGAGTCACTTTTCTCATGCCGTTGGCTAACGATATGTCGTGTTCAGGATTGAAAATATGAAGTGTTGTCATGACTGAATGCGTTATTTTGGTGCAAAACTACGACTAAAATTTGGATTATTATTCAAAATACAACTAATTTAATACTTTTTTTCAAGTTTTTGCCATATACACTTTGCAAATTTCAAAGAAAGTATTACCTTTGCACCTATAAATACAGTAATATGGAAGAATTCTTCAGGACGCATACATATTTGGTGGAGCATACCAATGCCGCTGTACGTCGAACCCTTATGGACGAGATAGACTGGAGCGACAGAATGATAGGTATCAAGGGCACGCGTGGTGTGGGAAAAACCACGTTCCTACTTCAGTATGCAAAGGAGAACTTCAGCGTGGATGACCGACGATGCCTTTACGTGAACATGAACAATTTCTATTTCCAGGGAAAAAGCATTGTCGACTTCGCAGGTGAGTTCTACAGAAGGGGAGGAAGAGTGCTGCTTGTCGACCAGGTGTTCAAACGCATCGACTGGAGCAGCGAACTCAGAAGATGTTACGATATGTATCCCGGACTGAAAATCGTATTCACAGGATCGAGCGTGATGAGACTCAAGGAGGAAAATCCAGAGCTGAACGGAATAGTGAAAAGCTACAACCTCAGAGGTTTCTCCTTCCGCGAATTCCTCAATCTGCAGACAGGGTTGAAACTGGAACCATTCACACTGGACGAGCTCATTGAAAATCATGAGCAACTGGCAAAGGACATTCTCGCCAAGGTGTCGCCAATGAGGTATTTCCAGGATTACCTGCACCATGGCTTCTATCCCTTCTATCAAGAGCACCGCAACTACTCGGAAAACCTGCTCAAGACAATGAACATGATGATAGAGGTGGACATCTTGCTGATAAAACAAATCGAACTGAAATATCTTACAAAGATAAAGAAACTCTTCTACTTGCTCGCTGTAGAAGGATCGCTCGCACCCAATGTCAGCATGCTGGCTAATGAGATAGAGACAAGTAGGGCCACGGTGATGAACTACATCAAATACCTGGCCGACGCAAGGCTCATAAACATGATTTATCCCGAAGGGCAATGCTTCCCGAAGAAACCTACAAAGGTGATGATGCACAACTCTAATCTCATGTATGCCATATATCCAATAAAGGTGGACCAGCAGGATGTGATGGAGACTTTCTTCGTCAAAGCAATGTGGAAAGACCATAAGGTGAACCAAAGACAAAGAGAGTCGGTGTTTGTGGTGGACGAAAACATGAAGTTTAAAGTCACCAATTTGGGGTTTGAACGAAAAAACAGGCAGAACACAGACCTGTTCTACGCAAGATACAATACGGAAATAGGGTCCGGCAACCAAATACCACTGTGGATGTTCGGATTTCTATACTAAGAGATACACCTTATATAATATATATAGAACGTAGTTAATCATTTAATATTTCAAACAAAATGGCTAAAGAAAAAAAATTTATCACTTGTGATGGTAATGAGGCTGCT
>CALZAP010000100.1 GCA_945614335.1 uncultured Prevotella sp. | reverse complement strand
GACCGTCGCAATACAGCTTGTAGGTCAGTTCATCGTCAATGGGTATGGTGTCGAGGTCCACGGTATGTCCCGTGGTAAGTCGGATGTTCTCCACGGCTTCCTTCATGATGGAGAGGGTTTTCAGTCCGAGGAAGTCCATCTTGATGAGACCCGTTGACTCTATCACGTGTCCGTCGTATTGCGTACAGCGCAACTTGTGACCCGGGTCTGACTTGTCTTCCGCCACCGACACAGGCACCCAGTCGCTGATTTTGTCGCGACAGATGATAAATCCGCAGGCGTGAATGCCAGTGCCTCTCACGGTGCCTTCAAGCATCTTGGCGTATGCCATGGTGTTGTGGAGCTTCGGGTCGGGGCTGGCCTCGGCGTCACGCAGTTCGGGTATGCACTTTATGGCGTTTCCCAAGTTCATCTTCAGTCCGTCGGGCAGTTTGTCCGGTATGAGCTTGCATAGCCAGTTTGCCTTTTCCAACGGCAGTTTTTCCACTCTCGCCACATCCTTGATGGAGTTTTTTGTGGCCATGGTGCCGTAGGTGATGATATGTGCGCAGTTTTCGTGCCCGTACTTGTCTTCCACCCATTCCAGCACACGGCCTCGTCCGTCGTCGTCGAAGTCGGTGTCGATATCAGGCAGCGAGATACGGTCGGGGTTGAGGAAACGCTCAAACAGGAGGTCGTATTTTATCGGGTCTATCTTTGTGATACCCAAGCAGTAAGCCACCACAGAGCCTGCCGCGGAGCCACGTCCTGGCCCTACCATCACTCCCAGTTCGTCGCGGGCGGAATTGATAAAGTCCTGTACGATAAGGAAGTAGCCTGGGAATCCCATGGTCTTCATTATATGCAGCTCGAAACGTATTCGGTCGTCCACCTCTTTTGTCAGCGGCATGGGATATAGCTTTGCGGCTCCCTCGTATGCAAGTTTCGCAAGGTAGTCTGCCTCAAACTTTATCCGGTAGAGCTTGTCGATACCGCCGAGTTTGGCAATTTTCTTCTCTCCTTCTTCGCGCGGCAGCGGATTCTCACCGTTTTCGTCGGTGGTGAACTCAGTGAATATGTCATCGTCGGTAAACTTCTGACGCCATTGTTCTTCTGTACCGAACTCTTCCGGTATGGGGAAGAAGGGCATGATGGGCGGGTTTTCTATGTCGTAGAATTCCACCTTGTCGAGCACTTCAACGGTGTTTGACAAGGCTTCGGGAATGTCGGCAAACACCTCGTTCATTTCTTCCCTTGTCTTAAACCACTCCTGCTTTGAGTATAGCATACGCGTAGGGTCGTCGAGGTCCTTTCCGGTGGAAAGACACAAGAGATGGTCGTGTGCCTCGGCATTTTCCTGGTCGACGAAATGCGCGTCGTTTGAGCAAATCACCTTTATGCCGTATTCCTTTGCCAGTTCAATCAGCACCTTGTTTGCTTTCTGCTGGAGCGGGAAGGTCTCACGGTTTGCACGTATGGAGGGGTCTTTTACCTCATGTCGCTGAAGCTCGAGGTAATAGTCGTCGCCAAACACCCTTTTGTGCCATTCTATCGACTCCCTTGCTCCTTCGATGTCGCCTTCAAGAATCTTGCGCGGCACCTCACCGGCAATACATGCCGAGCATACTATCAAGTCTTCATGGTACTTCTCGAGTTCTGCCCTGTCTGTACGCGGACGTCCGTAAAAGCCGTCCACCCATGCGTTAGACACAAGTTTGATAAGGTTCTTGTATCCGTGGTAGTTTTTTGCGAGAACAATAAGGTGGTATCCTCCACGGTCGCCGTTGTCCTTGTTTTTGTCCTCTTTCCTGTGACGTGCCACATACATCTCGCATCCGAAGATGGGCTTGAAAGGTTCGAGTCCTTCTTTCTTTCTTCCTCCATTCACCTTATTACAATAGTCGAAGAACTCCTTTATGCCGAACATGTCGCCATGATCGGTCACAGCCATGCCCTTCATTCCGTTGGCCACAGCTTTGTCTACGAGCTTCGCGATACTTGACTGTCCGTCAAGAATTGAGTAGTATGTATGGACGTGAAGATGTATGAAATCTTGCATTTTTCGTGTTATTTGTTGTTTTCGAGGTGTAAAGTTACGCTTATTCCGCGAAATAACCAAAAGAAATCGAAAAAAGTTTGTTTATTATTCAAAAAAGATGTATCTTTGCAGTGCAAATAACAATCAACGAGTTACCCCATGGGAAAAAGAATACGAAAATTGAAGAAACAAAGGATACACAGAGAAGGCACCGCTACACTCATTTACAGCTTTGCTGGAATAGTTGCAGCCGCGGCTTTTCTGCAGTGGATAGGAGTACCCTCAGCGGTATTCTGGGCTTTCGTTGCCATAGTCGGCACTGTTTGGGCTATTGTCCTTAACTTCTACCGATGTCCTATCCGTGAGTTTAAGGAAGAGACCGAACGTATTGTGGTCGCTC
The DNA here is from genome assembly GCA_945614335.1 of uncultured Prevotella sp. Taxonomy (GTDB): domain Bacteria; phylum Bacteroidota; class Bacteroidia; order Bacteroidales; family Bacteroidaceae; genus Prevotella. The sequence goes on along the minus strand of CALZAP010000100.1, from coordinate 3,674 downwards.
CGGCAGACGGAAAGATTGTTGTGGTGGAAGAAGTCGAAGAAAACGAGTATTTCCACGACCGCCGTCTTATGATTTCCATTTTCATGAGTCTTGTGAATGTTCACGCCAACTGGTTTCCCGTTGACGGAAAAGTGAAGTTCGTAAAGCATTTCAATGGCAATTTCCATAAGGCATGGCTCCCGAAGGCAAGCGAGGAAAACGAGCATGCCGACGTGATGATTACCACTCCTGAAGGCGACGACGTGCTCTGCCGACAGATTGCCGGTGCCATGGCGCGTCGTATCGTGACATACGCAAAGGAAGGCGAGGAATGTTTCATCGACGAGCACTTGGGATTCATAAAGCTTGGCTCACGCGTGGACGTTTATCTGCCATTGGGCAGCGAACCGCTGGTAAAGATGGGACAATATACCACAGGCGACCTTACTGTCATTGCCCGTCTTCCGAAGAAATAATATATATATAATAAGGTGTACTACTTATGGCTAATTGCATTACCAAGCATATTCCGAACACACTAACCTCAGGAAACCTTGTCTGTGGTTGTATTGCCGCCACATTCGCTTTTGGCGGTTGCTACGAGAAGTCGCTGCTCTTCATCATTCTTGGTGCAGTGTTTGATTTCTTCGACGGCATGAGTGCGCGATTGTTGAAAGTGTCGTCACCAATAGGCAAGGAGCTCGATTCTCTTGCCGACGACGTGACCTTTGGCGTGGCGCCTTCTGCCATGATATTCTCCATGCTGTATACTCACGACTATCCAGATTTCCTGCAACCGGTAAGTTCGTTGCTTCCATATTTGGCTTTTGTAATGGCTGCCTTTTCAGCTTTACGCCTTGCGAAGTTCAATCTCGACGAGCGTCAGTCGTCGTCGTTCATTGGTGTTCCCACACCTGCCAACGCTCTTTTCTGGGCGTCGCTGATTGTCGGTTGCCCCGACCTGTTGTCGTCGTCGCCATATATGGCTTTGGCCATTATAGCCCTCGTGTTTGTCACCAGTTGGCTTCTGATAGCCGAGCTGCCGCTTTTCGCATTGAAATTCAAGCAGTGGGGCTGGAAAGGCAACGAGGTGAAGTATGTGTTTCTCATTTCTTCTGTGCCTCTTTTACTCATCTTTGGAGTTACTGGCATTGCTGTCGTAATAGGCTGGTATGTGATTCTTTCCGTTATTTCCAATCAATATAAACTGTCGTAAAGCCATGCTTAAAGGTTTGCTTTTCTTTATACTGATTATTCTGGTATTTGTCAGTGTCATCGTGTTATTGGCTGTCAACATGATATTAAGAATGATTAAACGCATGAGACGCATTGCCAACGGCGAGATCGACGAAGAGGAAGAATACGAGCGTCAGTCCACCAAGCGTCACCAGCGCCAGTATGTTTTCCGTGGCGGCCAGCGCGGCAGGGCTGCTGCAGGGCATCATAACACCCAAACCAACGGAAACACAAACGGGCGACAGTCGTCGACCACCGATGGTGAGGTGATTATCGACAACCGCCGCCCACAGGAACGCACTCGCAAGATTATCTCTGAAGAGGAAGGCGAATACGTTGAGTTTACGGAGGAGAGTTAATCAGTTATGAACCAATGTTCCTATTGGTTCTCCGTCCATTACTTTCTTTAGATTACCCACCACGTCCATATTAAACACATATATGGGCAGGTTGTTTTCCTTACACATAGTGGTTGCAGTGAGGTCCATGACCTTCAGTCCGCGTGTGTAAATCTCGTCGTATGTTATGTCGCTGAACTTTGTGGCGGTAGGGTCTTTCTCCGGGTCGGCGGTATAGATGCCGTCCACTCTTGTTCCCTTTAGCATCACGTCGGCCTCTATCTCAATGCCCCTGAGCGACGAGCCGGTGTCGGTAGTGAAATACGGGCTGCCCGTTCCTGCCGAGAAGATGCAGACATACCCCGCCTCCATGGCCTCTATGGCCTTCCATTTGGTGTAGAACTCACCGATGGGTTCCATGCGTATGGCAGTCAGCACCTTGGTCTTTACGCCAATAGCTCCCAAGGCAGAGCTCAGGGCCAACGAGTTGATTACCGTGGCGCACATGCCCATCTGGTCACCTTTCACACGGTCGAATCCCTTCTGCGAACCACTGAGTCCACGGAAGATGTTTCCACCACCTATCACGATGCCAATCTGAACCCCCATCTCGCTCACTTCCTTTATTTGTCGAGCGTAGTCGGCAAGACGTTCAGGATCTATGCCGAAATTCTGTTTGCCCATAAGACTCTCGCCACTGAGCTTCAAAAGTATTCTTTTGTATTGTGCCATATTGTTTTGGTATAATTATCAGTCTGATGTCACGGTAGCACAAAAGCCACCTCCTTAAATGCATATTCACTCACTATTCCGTCCCGTCGCCTCAACAGCAAATGCCCGTTGTCAAGTATGCCGGAATACTCAGCCTCGAAAAGCCCGTTAGCGTCCTTATATTGGAAAAAGCCCTTGCTTCGGTAGAGATGCTGCTTGTATTCTTCGTCCACTGCCTCATAGTCACCCTTGTTTATCCTTTCCAACAATGCCGCAAGATGGTCGGTCACAGAGTCGAGAAGTGCCATTCGGTCCACTTCATGACCTACTATTGTTGAAAGCGATATCGGATTTGGGGCATTGCTCTCAAAGCGTGCCTGGTTTACATTGATCCCTGTGCCGAGTATGCAGTTTCTTACGCCACGACTTGACACTGAACATTCAGACAGTGTTCCGCTAATCTTGAAGTCTTTCCAATAAATGTCGTTTGGCCATTTAATAGAAAACCCGTCGGAATAGGCAGAAAGGGCATGATAAACGGCAAGGGCGCCGGCTTCAAGCATCAAGTACTGCCTGCAGACAGGCAAGCCGACGGGAGACGACTTTACACTAAACGTAAGATTCGCTCCCCTTGCGCTCTCCCACCTGTTGCCTCCCTGACCCCGCCCTGCCGTTTGGAAATCGGCAAGGGCGATGGTCATAAGGCAGCCTTCCTTTCCGCCATAAGCATGAAGAAAGCTGTTTGTTGACTCTACCTCGTCGAGGTGGATGAGTATTGTTCTTTCGGTCATCGTTGGCGCCAAAGCTTATTTGTGTCTGTTGGCACGTTGTTCACGGTACTTAGCCTTCTGTTTGGCCGACCCGCTACCATGCGCGCCAGTGATATACTTCTTTTTCTTTGCCTTAGTCTTCACCTTTCCGGCATTGGGGTCAGCTTTTGGAGCACCTTTAAACACGAGTCCTCCACCAGCGATTATATCGTCAATGTCGCTCATATCAGTTTCTTTATCAATGATGGAACAGTCTCACGCCGGTGAATGCCATTGCTATGCCGTACTTGTCGCATGTCTCAATAACATTGTCATCGCGTACGGAGCCACCAGCCTGTGCGATATACTCAACACCACTCTTGTGTGCACGTTCGATATTGTCGCCAAACGGGAAGAAAGCGTCGCTGCCGAGTGCCACCTTGGTGTTCTTTGCTATCCATTCCTTCTTTTCCTCCATGGTCAGCACCTCAGGCTTCTCCTTGAAGAACATCTGCCATGTGCCGTCACGAAGCACGTCATCGTGGTCTTCACTGATATACACGTCGATAGTGTTGTCACGGTCGGCACGGCGTATCTTGTCGATGAAAGGAAGGTTCATCACCTTCGGATGCTGGCGCAGCCACCAGATGTCGGCCTTGTT
>CALZAP010000099.1 GCA_945614335.1 uncultured Prevotella sp. | reverse complement strand
ACAAATGTTTACTCAATAATTCAAACACGGGGATTTACTGGTGACCCGTAAATTCCTGCAATTTTGTAGTTAAAAACCTTTCTTCTATCACTTCTATCACGCTTCTATCACTCCTTCTATCACTATCCAACTGTCTATCAGTAAGATTGTTAATATGGTTTGTGATAGAAGTGATAGAAGAAAATGAAAAAACATAGAATGCGAACGATCGCGAGAGTGACAGCATCTACTTGCCTGTTATAAATATGTGAAGGCAGGCATCTATAAATATTCACGAAAGCTATTGTAATTTAATACCATGGGGCTTTCGTTTTATATTCCGCAGTGCGGAACGTACGTTCACCACTGCGGAATGTACGTTCACCACTGCGGAATGTACGTTCCGCAGTGCGGAATATAACTCGGAAGCGTATTCATATCATATTATAACAGTCATTATTAGATAATTATAATGACTAAGGTTGATAATTTACAACAGCTGTTTTTATTGTGTATGAATAGTAGTCCTTGATATCACTGAAAATAACATTTTTCTATCCATAACTGGAAGAAGAGGTCATAGACGTAATATACATTCTTTTCGTGAGTGATGAAGTCTTTTTCCACCAGTCCCTTTATTGCAGACACCACCGAACTGGCCGAAGGGAGGTTGTATTTCTTCACGAATGCGGAACTTGATATAGCTGTAGCCTTCCTTTCAGAAGCAATGGCTAAGAAGACATTACGCTGCTTCTCTGGCATTTGGCACAATAATGCCTCATATGTGTCGGACGAAAGCTGAAGATAACTTTGTATAGCGGATTCTATCATCTCTTGGCGGCATGTTGCCCCAGGTGTAGTCTTCATATACAGGATATTCATAATCTTCTGTAGATAAGAAGTAACTCCATTAAACTGCTTGTATATAACTTCAACCACGTCACGTGAGATTTTCCTATTCCCGTTTATCGAAAACTGCCTTTCCGCAAATTCGCAATATTTGTCGAGTGGGATGGCATGGAGATTGAATATCGTTGTTGACTGGTAGAACGGACGGGATGGAGATACAAATATCTCTCCCATCAGATGACGTTGTGAACCGGAAAAGACAAAGGTTGCATTAGAACATCGCTGAATATACGTGCGCAGCATGGCCTCGATGTTCTTATTGTCCTTATATCGTGTGATTTGCTGGAACTCGTCAATTGCCACAAAGCAGTGACGGTCGGCATTGCCAAGATACTCAAAAATCTCGTCAAGAGTTACCGCAGGCGATTCTGTCGCCCCCACTCCAATACCCCATACAGGGTTGTTGTTAATGTCAAATGTTATTTCTGATCTGACAGACCTCAAAGCATTCAGAAATACTTCCCATGCCTTTCGTCCCTTGGGTTTCAGCGAATCCAAAATAGATTTCCCGAGCACATTAACAAAGTCATTTACAGAATCAGTGGCGTATATATCTATAATAAATGTGTAGTAATCATCGCGATTCCCCAATATGTTGAAACAATGATGTATCAAATCGGTCTTGCCAAGACGACGAGGTGAAATAAGGGCAACATTGTTGCCATTGGTGAGAAAGTTCACCAATGTCTCTGTCTCTTCAACACGGTCGCAGAAATATTCCGGTCCTGCATATCCACTGGTCACAAAAGGGTTATCTGTCATAAAATACTTATATTTTGGTGGCAAAGATACAGTTTTTTATCATCATTATCAAAAAATGATAATTAAAAAATGATAATTCATATGACTTTTCTACTATAGATAATAAGAGCAAGTCGAAGGTTACTTCTCAAAATGCTGGTAGTCTTTCAGGCTTGTCCAGTCGCCTCCCCATGTGAAGCCATGCTTTTTGAACAGTTTGAAACAAAGGTCGTTGTGATCTATCTTGTAGTCAAACTGCTTGGACCTGTCGGCATAGGGGCGACCTTCTTCCGGACTTACGTAATATGTGCCGTCTGCTCGTTGTTTCACGTACGGATTATAAAGAGGATTGATGTCGATGGCCTTGCCCATGCTGTGGTTTGAGAGCTTTGTGGTGCCGGCAATGAAACGGAAATTGAAGCAGGAGGTGTTGTTGTCAATCATCGAAGGGTCGTCCTCCGCATTATAATTGTCTATCAGCACCATGCGTTCTATCGGATAGCGGGCATCGTAAAGCTCACGGAAGATGTCGAGCAAATCGGCTGCTATCTCCTTGTTGCAAACCAGTTCGCCAAGCACATTCTCGCCTTTCTGGTTGCGGTGAAGCACCTTTACGTATCTCAGGTCGCTACGAGGAACAGTACAATTATCCTTGTAAGACTTTCCCTTCATCACCTGGAACACGCTGTCTGAAATATGTTCACTCACAAAGCAACGCTCAAGGCCAAAATCAGCGATTTCATCGTCAGATACGGTTGCTCCCGCCTTCCAAGCGGCAAGCTCTGGGCAAGAGGTTTCCTTACTGCTGTTATTGTCTTCCGTTGTGCAAGACACGAAGGAAGCGGCTATACTAATCATGATTGATAGAAACATACTTGAATATTTCATATAAATAATGTAATTAATAATTTTCTGCAAAGATAATCATAATTTTCGAAATATTGAAGTGAAAGGCAATATTTTTTCGTTTTCCCAAATATTTATTGTACCTTTGCACAAACATTAAAAGAAAGAGAAATGAGCGAAAAGGACAAAGACATACTGAAAATCGCCATTCCATCGATAGTTTCAAACATCACAGTGCCTCTATTAGGACTTGTTGACGTGACTATCGTGGGACACATGGGAAGCGCGGCCTATATTGGTGCGATAGCAGTGGGCAGCATGATATTCAATGTGATATACTGGATATTCGGATTCCTGAGGATGGGCACCAGCGGCATGACCTCCCAGGCATACGGCCGCAGAAGACTCGACGAGGCTGTAGACTTGCTTGTAAGGGCATTGGCAGTGGGCGTGGGAGTTGGTTTGCTGTTTGTAGTAGCGCAACCCATCGTTAAATGGGCGGCTATGGCAGCCATGCAGCCCACTGACGACATCAGGGCTTACACAAGCGCATATTTCGACATCTGTATCTGGGGAGCGCCTGCTGTTTTAGGCCTTTACAGTCTGACAGGCTGGTACATAGGCATGCAGAACACTCGCACCCCGATGGCCATATCCATCGTGCAGAACGTGGTGAACATTGCGGCAAGCATAACGCTCGTCGGGCTATTCGGCATGAAAGTGGAAGGAGTGGCCGTTGGCACTCTCGTGGCACAGTATGCCGGATTTGCCTTGGCCTTGATAATGCTTCGCAACAGGTACAGGAGACTGATGCACTATATATCAGTGAAAGCCGTGAAAGACACCAAAGCCATGATGAGATTCTTCACGGTAAACCGCGACATATTCCTACGCACCTTGTTTCTGGTGGCCGTCAACCTGTTTTTCACGGCAGCCGGAGCAAAGCAGGGAGCTGTAATACTATCGGTGAATACGCTTCTATTTCAACTTTTCACTCTATATTCATACGTGATGGACGGATTTGCCTACGCAGGGGAAGCCATAGGCGGAAAATATTATGGAGCCGGAAACGTAAGGGCTTTCGACGACACGGTAAAAAGACTTTTCGGCTGGACCGTGCTGCTTACCGCCTTATACACCTTAGTATATTATATAGGGGGCGAGCCGTTCCTCCGCCTGCTCACCGACGAACCTGACGTGGTGGCAGCGTCAAAAGAATACATGCTTTGGGCAGTTGCCATCCCCATAGCCGGCATGGGCGCTTTCTATTGGGACGGACTATACATTGGCATGACCGCCACTACAGGCATGCTTGCCTCTACCTTTGCAGGAGCAACTGTATTCTTCACCATATACACACTGTTGTTCCCTATACTTGAGAACCATGCACTTTGGCTTGCCTTGATGCTCTACCTCGTGGCACGCGGAACAGTACAGACAGTGATGTTCAAACGATACAGGCTCAAGAGACAATAAATGGCACAAAAAAAATAAGCCCCCGTCTCACGACGAGGGCTTAATTCATTACCTAAAATAACTAACCTTAAATCACTAACTTTTTCTGCTTACCAAAAAATCTAAACCAATGTAACCTTAAATACTACAATTTCACGAAAAACCTCCTACGAGGCTGAACTAAATGTACTGTGTACAATGAGCTGTTATCAAATTTATGGTGCAAAGGTAATCATATTTTTTGGAATACAAGGAAAAATAATGTGAATTTAATGGAACAAAACGTTAATTCTTCTAATTTTGGGTGTTTTCAGTATCTTTTTTCGTATTTTTGCAGCATGAAAATAGGTATTTTTTGTTCTGCAAACGATAATATCGACGCAGAATACTTCAAGAGAACAGAAGAGCTCGGACAGTGGGCAGCACAGAACGGACACGTCATCGTGTTCGGCGGATGCAATATGGGACTGATGGAATGTGTGGCAAAAGCCGCAAAAATCCACAAGGGCATGACCATTGGCGTAGTGCCGACAAAAGTGGAAGAACGCAGGAAAGTGAGCACATGGCTCGACGTGCATATTCCATGCTCCGACCTTACCGACCGCAAACAACTTCTTATGCTTCAGAGCGACGTGTTTGTCGCCCTGCCTGGAGGTATTGGCACTCTCGACGAAATATTCACAGTAGTAGCGTCTGCCACCATAGGCTACCATAGCAAGCGTGTGGTTCTTTACAACATCAATGGATTTTGGGACAGTATGATAACCATGCTCGACGACCTTACCGAAAAAGGGGTGATAAGGGGACAATGGAGAGATCATATCAGAGTGGCTACAAATTTGGAAGAGGTCACGTTAAATTGCGTTAAATAGACTGCCCGGACGAAAAAAAACATATACAGGATAACTACATATATATAATAATGTGTAATTTTGCATCCCAAAATAGTATATACACGACAAAATGCGTAAAGTAATAGGTATAGGGGAAACAGTTCTCGACATTATTTTCAAAGGCGAAATGCCGATAAACGCTGTGCCTGGTGGTTCCGTGTTCAACGGACTGATATCACTCGGACGCTCCGGCGTGAACGCGACATTTATAAGTGAGACCGGCAACGACCGCATAGGCCGCCGTATCATCAGTTTTTTAGAGGAAAATGGAGTTGACGCTTCAAACGTCTGCATACACAGGGACAGCAAGTCGCCACTGTCGTTGGCCTTTCTCGACGACAACAACGATGCAGAGTACATCTTCTACAAAGATCACCCGCACGACCAGCTTGACTTCTCATATCCTGAAATCAACGAAGACGACATAGTGATGTTCGGATCCTTCTATGCCGTCAATCCGGTGATACGCAGTCAGGTGGCAGGTTTTCTCGACTATGCGAAAAGCCATGGCGCAATAATCTACTACGACGTGAACTTTCGTGCATCACACCGCAACGACGTGATAAAGATAAGACCCAACCTGCTCGAGAATCTCGAGTATTGCGACATTGTGCGTGGCAGCGTGGATGACTTCGAAGTACTGTTCAGCCATAGCGATGCCGACAAGATATACCGTAGCGACATATCCTTCTACACTCGCAACTTCATTCTCACACAAGGCGCGAAGTCTGTTGAACTCAGGGCAAACGGTATCAGCAAGAGCTATCCCGTGGAACCCATGGAAACGGTAAGCACCATAGGAGCCGGCGACAACTTCAACGCAGGCTTCGTTTACGGAATGATACAGAATGGTGTTACAAAGCAACAGATTGCCTACGGATTGCCAGAGCCTCTATGGGACAGGCTCATTGCATCGGCACAACGATTTGCAAGCGAATGCTGCAAAAGCATTTATAATTATATAGAAGGAATTCAAGATAAAAACTAATAATACAATGAAGGAAATTACAAACAAAATTCATTATGTTGGCGTAAACGACCGCAACAAAAACCTGTTTGAGGGTCTTTGGCCATTGCCAAACGGAGTGTCATACAACTCCTACATCATCGACGACGAGAAAATCTGTCTCATAGACACTGTTGAGGTCGATTTCTTTATTCCATACATCAAAAATATCCAGGAAGTAATTGGCGACCGAAAGATTGACTATCTCGTGATAAACCACATGGAGCCAGACCATAGCGGGGCTATAGAACTGATTCGCAAGTACTATCCGGAAATAACCATCGTGGG